>JAHEGQ010000258.1:2511-3672 GCA_024645025.1 Sphingomonadaceae bacterium | reverse complement strand
TCCTGAAGCAGCTTCACGCCGGCAATGCTGTCCAGCGTGGCGTCAAAGCGGATGCCTTCGTCGATCTTGTGGATCTGCGTGCCTTCGGGCGTTTCCACGTCCAGCGCGACGATTTCATGATCGAACAGCCCGGCCTGCGTGGCGGCAATGGCGCGCTGGTGGCTGGTCAGGGCAAACTGGTCCAGCTGATCCTTGGTGAAGCCATGCTTCTTCACGATCATTTCTGCGCCCATAAACTGGCTGAACATGATGCCGGGATATTTTTCATCCAGACGCGGCGACTTATAATGGCCCAGCCCTTCCTTCATATGGAACATGGCGTTGGACCCCATGGGCACGCGCGTCATCGATTCGACACCGGCCGCAATCACCACATCCATCGTGCCCGACATCACGGCCTGTGCTGCAAATTGCATGGCCTGTTGCGACGATCCGCACTGACGATCAATCGTCACCGCCGGCACGCTGTCGGGCAAATTCTTGGCGGCAAGAACCGCATTGCGGCCCACCTGCATCGCCTGTTGGCCGGCCTGCGTCACGCAGCCCATCACGACATCGTCAACCTTTGCACCATCCATGCCCGCGCGGGCGACAAGTGCATCCAGCGTGGCAGCAGCCAGATCAACCGGGTGCCATCCGGCAAGCTTTCCACCGCGGCGGCCCCCAGCGGTGCGAACGGCATCGACAATATAGGCAGTGGCCATGTTGTGAGTCCTCTTCCAGCAAACAATGGCAAAATCCCTTGCCTAAATTGACGTTTACGGCAAGGGAAACTTACGTCCATTTGGTGCTGCAGGAGGCCCGGTTTCCATGAATGTTTCTGACGCAATCGACTATCGCCGCTCGGTCCGTGGCTTTCTGGATAAGCCAGTGGATATTGCGCTGGTGAAGGACATTGTGGTCCGCGCCTCGCGGGCGGCCAGCGGCGGCAATCTTCAGCCCTGGCACGTCAATATCGTGCATGGCGATTCGATGTCGAAGCTGAAGGGCATCATGGCAGAAAAGCTCGCGGCTGGCGGCCAGATGGAGCAGCCGGAATATAACGTCTACCCGCCCGAATTGAAGGATCCCTATGCAGCCCGCCGCGCCGAAGTGGGTGAAATGCTGTACACCGCGCTTGGCATCCCGCGCGAGGATAAGGCTGGGCGCGGAAAATGGTTT
>JAHEGQ010000258.1:0-2501 GCA_024645025.1 Sphingomonadaceae bacterium | reverse complement strand
TTCCAGTTTTTTGGTGCCCCCGTTGGCCTGTTCGTTTCGCTGGATCGCCAGATGGAACAGCCGCAATGGGCGGATGCGGGCGCCTTGCTCAATTCGATCATGCTGCTTTTGTGCGAAGCCGGGCTGGATAGCTGCCCGCAGGAATGCTGGTCCATCTATCCCAAGACGCTGGGTGCTTTCCTCGATCTTCCCGACAACCGCATCCTGTGGACCGGGATGTCGATCGGCTACAAGGATCCGGCCAACCCGGCCAATGGCCTGCGCGCCAACCGGGCCCCGGCCGATGAATGGCTGATCGTTCACGATTGATGGCGTGACGCATTGACAGCGCGCCCCGGCTTCGCCATTGGGCGCGTCTCGCGTCGGGACGCACATGCCCGACAGCGACGCCTGGGGACAGGTGGCCGAGTGGTTAAAGGCAGCAGACTGTAAATCTGCCCGCGCAAGCGTACGCTGGTTCGAATCCAGCCCTGTCCACCATCAACGCCCTAAGATGGGGTCTTTCAGATAAGCGATCACCACCTTGCGCTCGGCTGCGTCTGCGACGCCGGGAAAGGGCATGGCGGTTCCGGGCACAAGCGCGCGCGGGCCTTTGAGCCATTTGTCGAGTTGCGCTTCGGTCCAGATGAATTTCTGGGCTTTGAGCGCGGCTGAATAATTATAACTAGGCAGTCCGGCGACCTTGCGGCCGACAACGCCGTGCAGGTTGGGCCCAAATTTCGCGCCTGCGGCTGGGTCGACGCTGTGGCAGGCGGCGCAGCGCTGAAAGACGCGCTTGCCGGCCTCGCGGTCAGCGGATTGAGCCAGGGCAGGCCCCGCAAGTGCAAGAACGGCCAAAGACAAAGCAAGGGGGCGCATGGCAGTTTCCCGAAAGGATCGTGAAGGGGAGATATGGCGTGGCCCTCCCCGCCGCGTTGCAAGGGGGAGGGCCATCTGCCGGTCAGAAGCGGTCGAGGTTCATCACCTTGGTCCATGCCTTGGCAAAATCTGCCACGAACTTGTCGTGGCCGTCATTGGCGGCATAGACTTCGGAAATCGCCCGCAATTCTGAATTGGAGCCGAAGATCAGGTCAACCGGCGTTGCCGTCCATTTGACCTTGCCGGTGGCCCGGTCCGCGCCTTCATACAGGCCTTCAGACGTGCTCGATTTGGTCCACTTGGTCGACATATCGATCAGGTTGACAAAATAATCGTTGCTGAGTGTTCCCGGACGATCCGTGAACACGCCCTGCTTGGCACCGCCTGTATTCGCGTCCAGCGCGCGCAGGCCGCCCACCAGCACCGTCATTTCCGGCGCGGTCAGCTTCAGCTGGTTCGCCCGGTCGATCAGCATTTCCGGCGGGGAAAGACGGGCGTCCTTGCCATAATAGTTCCGGAAGCCATCGGCGGCCGGTTCAAGTGCTGCAAAGGATTGGACGTCGGTCTGCTGCTGGCTGGCATCGGTGCGGCCCGGTGTGAAGGGAAGCTCTACGGTGACGCCTGCTTGCTTGGCCGCCTGTTCGATCGCGGCATTGCCGCCGAGCACGATCAGGTCCGCCAGAGAGACTTTCTTGCCGTCCTTTCGGCCCTTGTTGAAGTCCTTCTGTACGGCTTCCAGCTTTGCCAGCACCTTGGTGATTTCCACCGGGTTATTGACCGCCCAATTCTTTTGCGGATCCAAGCGCAGGCGCGCGCCATTGGCCCCGCCCCGCATGTCCGACCCGCGGAAGCTGGAAGCGGCGGCCCAGGCGGTGCGCACCAATTCCGGCACCGTCACGCCCGATGCCAGCACCTTTGCCTTCAGTTGCGCTGCATCGGCCGTATCAATCAGGACATAATCCACCGCAGGCACCGCATCCTGCCACAGCTGAACCTGCTGCGGCACCTCGCTGCCCAGATAGCGGGTGCGCGGGCCAAGATCACGATGGGTCAGCTTGAACCACGCCTTGGCAAAGGCCAGTTCAAAATCCTGCGGCTTTTTGCGGAAGCGATCGGCAATCTTGCGATAGGCCGGGTCCATCTTCAGCGCGAGGTCGGTCGTGAACATGATCGGCGCATGGCGCTTATTGGCGTCATGGGCATCAGGCACCATATTCGCTGCGGCGGCATCGCTTGGGATCCACTGGGTCGCGCCATTGGGGCTCTTGGTCTTCACCCACTCATAGGCGAACAGATTGTCGAGATATTGCGTTGTCCACTGGGTGGGAGAAGATGTCCATGCCCCTTCCAGACCGCTGGTCGTCGTATCTTCGGCATTGCCCTTGCCGCACTTATTCTGCCAGCCAAGGCCTTGTTGTTCGATGCCAGCTGCGGCGGGTTCAGCACCAAGGCACTCGCCCGCCTTGCGCGCGCCATGCGCCTTGCCAAAGGTATGGCCACCCGCGATCAGCGCGACGGTTTCCTCATCGTTCATCGCCATGCGACCAAAGGTTTCCCGAATGTCCTTGGCGGCGAGGAGCGGGTCCGGATTGCCGTTCGGCCCTTCCGGGTTGACGTAGATCAGGCCCATCTGAACGGCTGCC
>JAHEGQ010000253.1 GCA_024645025.1 Sphingomonadaceae bacterium | reverse complement strand
CAAGGCGGAAGGTGCGGGCTTCAAGGTGCTGTCCAACGCCGATGCCGCCAAATGGGCTGATATCGTCATGATCCTTGCCCCTGATGAGCATCAGGCCGCGATTTGGGATAATGACCTGAAGGGCAATATGAAGCCGGGCTCTGCCCTTGCCTTTGCCCATGGCCTCAACATCCATTTCGGCCTGATCGAAGCGCCGGCTGACATTGACGTCATCATGATCGCGCCCAAGGGTCCGGGCCACACGGTGCGCGGCGAATATGTGAAGGGCGGCGGCGTTCCCTGCCTGATCGCCATCCATCAGGATGCGTCGGGCAACGCGCATGACATCGCGCTCGCTTATGCCTCGGGCGTTGGCGGTGGTCGTTCGGGCATCATCGAAACCAACTTCAAGGAAGAGTGCGAAACCGATCTGTTCGGCGAGCAGGCCGTTTTGTGCGGTGGCATCACCCATCTGATCCAAGCCGGCTTCGAAACGCTGGTGGAAGCGGGCTATGCCCCGGAAATGGCCTATTTTGAGTGCCTGCACGAAACCAAGCTGATCGTCGACCTGCTGTATGAAGGCGGCATCGCCAATATGCGCTATTCGATTTCGAACACCGCTGAATATGGCGACATCAAAACCGGCCCGCGCATTATCACGCCCGAAACCAAGGCGGAAATGAAGCGCGTTCTGGCAGACATCCAGTCCGGCCGCTTCGTCAAGGACTTCGTCCTCGACAACCGCGCCGGTCAGCCGGAACTGAAGGCCAGCCGCAAGGCCGCCGCCGCCCACCCGATCGAAAAGGTCGGATCGGAACTGCGCGCGATGATGCCGTGGATTGCCAAGAACAAGCTGGTCGACAAAGCCAAGAACTAGGGCTCAGCGCCGGGCAAGCTATTCTGCCGGGCCACCTTGACGAATTGAGGGGCGCTCCCGACATTAGGGGCGCCCCTTTTTTTCATCCCCACAAGGAGATCCCCCGATGACCAAAGCCCTGTTCTTGGCGCTGCCGCTTCTCGCCGCCGCCCCGCTATTGGCCCAAAATGGCGCGCCGCAGACCCCCGGTCAGGCTGACCCCGCCCGCGTTGCGGCGGGCACCTATGCAATCGACAATAATCACGCGCAGATTGGCTGGACGATCAATCACTTCGGCTTCAATGATTATTTTGGTATTTTCGGCCAACCGACCGGCAGCCTGACAATTGACCCTGCCAAGCCGAATGAGGCGAAGGTCAACGTTACCATCCCGATTGCCAACATCGCCACCTCCAGCGAAGGCCTAACCAAGCACCTGATGTCGGCAGACTTTTTCAACGTTGCCCAATTCCCCACCGCAAGCTTCCAATCCACCAAGGTCGACGCGAGCGGCACCAAGGCCAAGATCACCGGCAATCTGACCCTTTTGGGCGTCACCAGGCCGGTGACGCTCGACGCCGAATTCAAGGGCGCGGGCAAGAACCCGATGACGCAAAAGGACACGATTGGCTTTCACGCCACCACCAGCCTGAAGCGCAGCGACTGGGGCATGACCAAATTTGTGCCTTTTGTGGGCGATGACGTGAAGATCGACATCTCCGTCGCGTTTGAGAAATAAGGGAACTGCCCCCCCCTCCCGCCTGCGAGAGGGGGGAATGCCTCCCCGTTTGCCCTGAGCTTGTCGAAGGGCCGTCCTGTATCTTTTGCGGGAAGCCGGAAGAACAATGCTTCGACAGGCTCAGCATGGACGGCTGAAGGGAGTGATACCACTCAGCCAACCCAGCCACCCTGCCTCAAGATTTGACGTTTACGTCAAGTTGCCCCTTGAAACTGTTTGGAAACCTGCCAAAATCCGCGCCGTAACCGGATAGGATGGATGGATATGGCCGTAGAATATGTAGACGCTCTGATCGTCGGGGCCGGGATTTCGGGCATTGGCGCTGCGGTGCACATGCAGAAAATGTGCCCCGGCAAGACTTTTGCGATCATGGAGCGGCGCCATAATTTTGGCGGGACATGGGATCTCTTCCGGTATCCCGGCATCCGCTCTGATTCGGATATGTATACGCTGGGCTTCCGTTTTAAGCCGTGGACAGCGCGCAAGGCGATTGCCGATGCCCCGTCCATCATGGGCTATCTGAAGGAAACCATCGAGGAATATGGGCTGGGCAAGCACATCCGCTATGACAGCCAAGTCAAAAAGGCGTCTTGGTCCAGCGAAGAGGCGCTGTGGACCGTAGAGATTCAGTCCGGCAAGAAAACCGTAACGATGACATGCTCCATGCTGTTCATGTGCTCGGGCTATTATAATTACGATCAGGGCTATACGCCTGATTTTCCGAACAAGGATGCCTTTAAGGGCACCATCGTCCACCCGCAGCATTGGCCTGAAAAGCTGGATTACAAGGGCAAGAAGGTCATCGTCATCGGCAGCGGCGCAACCGCCGTTACCCTTGTGCCCGCCATGGCGGATACCGGTGCGGGCCATGTGACAATGCTGCAACGCACACCAACCTATATGGTGTCGCGCCCCGCCGAAGACGCCTTTGCCCTGGGCCTGCGCAAGGTGCTGCCGGCCAAGCTCGCCTATGCCATTACGCGTTGGCGCAATGTGTTGATGCAGCAGTTCATGTTCAAGCTGTTGCGCAAGCGCCCGGAAAAATCGGCCGAACGGTTGATCAGCATGGTGCGCGACCTGCTGCCGCCGGGCTTTGATGTCGAAAAACACTTCACACCGCCTTACAACCCTTGGGATCAGCGTCTGTGCCTTGTGCCCGACAGCGATTTCTTCAAGGCTCTGTCCGATGGCCGCGCCTCAATTGAAACCGATCATATTGATCGGTTCACGGAAAAAGGCATTCTCCTGAAATCCGGCAAGGAACTGGAAGCCGACATCATCGTAACGGCCACCGGCCTCAATATGCAGATGCTGGCGGGCCTTGAAGCCTATGTCGATGGGGAGCGGTTCAACGTGGGCGAACGCATCCTCTATAAGGGCGCGATGTTCAACGATGTGCCCAACCTGCTAATGTGGTTTGGCTACACCAATGCCAGCTGGACGCTGAAGGCGGATTTGACATCGGAATATGCCTGCCGCCTGATCAACCATCTGGACGCGACCGGCACCAAAATCGCCGTGCCGCGCCTGAAGGGGCAAAAGGTCGAGCTGGAGCCGTTTGTCGACTTTTCCTCGGGCTATTTCCAGCGCGCCGCTGCCTCCTTGCCCAAGCAAGCAACTTCAGCGCCTTGGAAGCTCAATCAAGACTATGCCAAGGACATCAAGAACCTGCGCTATGGCCCCCTGACCGACGAAGCCATGTGCTTTGAAAAGCCGCACAAGGTTGGCGCGTCTGCCGACGCTTCCGCCCTTTTGGAAGCGGCCGAGTAATCACCGCAGCTTGGCGAAACAGTCCCGCACCTCTTTTACATAGAGGTCGGGCTGTTCCCAGGCGGCGAAATGGCCGCCTTTATCCAGCTCATTCCAATGGATGATATTGGTCATCATCGCTTCGGCCCATTTGCGGGTCGGGCGCATGATCTCTTTGGGGAAAAGGCTAACGCCCGTCGGCAGACGGATGTCGCGCGGGGAAAAGCTGCCAAAGCTTTCCCAATAGAGCCGCGCGGATGAGGTCGCGTTGCCCGGCAGCCAATAGAGCATGATGTTGTCCAGCATCTCATCCAGCGTCAGCGCGTCTTCGGGCGCGCCCTGATTATCGGTCCAAGACCACA
>JAHEGQ010000250.1 GCA_024645025.1 Sphingomonadaceae bacterium | reverse complement strand
GTTCAACAGCGCGAATATCGGCATTGCGCAACACCGCCCAAAAGGGGCGATAGGGGTGTTGGTCAATCCAATGGATCGGCCCCCGCGCCCGCATGTCCTTGCACAGCTGCGCGACCTTGGCCTCATCGGCATAGGCATGGGGTGAAAAGATATCGAGCACACTGGTTGGGCGGGTCATTTCTCTCTCCATCACGATCTGACTTTGCCGCATCCTAAGTCACGACCCAGATGAAGGGTTGAACATACCGCCCATTTTGGGCGAAGAGGGCAATATGACCTCCGCCCCCCCGCCCCTGCCCGCCGACCCTCGCGGCATTTTAGATCACTTCGGGCGGATCCACGCCGAAAGCGTCGCCGCGTTGTGCCATTATTTGATCGAGTGTCGACGCTTCTTCGCGGGGGATCTGGACCTGTTTCTGGTTCTGGTGATCGTGGGCGAACGCACCTTTGCCCAGCGCAACGCCCCCGATATCAGCTTTGACCAATGGGCGACGGCATCGGTCGATAGCGTGAAGCATGAAGCCATTAACTTGCAGTCGATTGCGGATTATAGCGGCATCCCGCGTGAAACGGTGCGCCGCAAGCTGGACTGGCTGATCGAACGCGGCTGGGTGGCGCGGGACAGCCGCCGCTATTTTTATGCGACAGACAAGGCCAAGCATGACCTTGAGGGCCTGACCAAGGGTAACTTGCGCTATCTGGAAAGCCTTCAACGCGCGTTGCGCTGGGCCAATCTGCCGGATCAGACACAGTGAATCTTCGCACGATCGTCGCTTGATCGGCTGGTCCAAAGCTGTCATCCCGCCATTCAACGCCCAACAAATTTCCTAGGCAGGATGTTTGACCACCATGATCCAGACCACCATCAACGGGACACCCCGCCAGATTGATACCGATCCCGGCACTCCCCTTCTTTGGGTGCTGCGCGAGCAACTGGGCCTGACCGGCACGAAATTTGGCTGCGGCGTTGCTCAATGCGGGGCCTGCACGATCCATTTGGACGGCCAGCCCGTTCGATCCTGCTCCACCCCCGCCTCTGAAGCCGAGGGTAAGAAGATCACGACGATCGAAGGTTTGGCAGGCGCCGATGGCACACCCCATCCGCTGCAAAAGGCGTGGGTGGAGGCGCAGGTGCCGCAATGCGGCTATTGCCAATCGGGCCAGTTGATGAGCGCGGCCGCCTTGTTGCGTGATACGCCCCGCCCCAGCGACGCCCAGATCAACGCCGCCATGGCCGGCAATATCTGCCGCTGCGGAACCTATGAGCGCATCCGCAAAGCAATCAAGGCCGCGTCCGGCCAAACCAGCGTGGAGGGCTAAGCCATGAACAAATGGTCACGCCGGGGGTTTATTGGGGCAGGTTTGTTGACAGGGGGCGCATTGGTGGTCGGCGTCGCCATTCGGCCGGGCAACCCGATTGAAAAGCTGAAGGGCGATGTCGCGCCCGGGGCCGATGAGCAACTGATCAACGCGTGGGTGAAGATTGGCCCTGATCATCGCATCACGGCCATCGTCCCGCATTGCGAAATGGGTCAGGGCGCGCACACCGCCTTGGCGCAGATGCTGGCGGAAGAACTGGATGCCGATTGGGCCGATGTCTCGGTGATGCAGGCCCCCGCCAATGGCGCCTATGTTGTGCCGGATGCCGCGCGCGCCTTTGTCGCGGCGTGGTCAGTGGATGCCCCCAATTGGCTGGAGCCCACCTATAACGGCTTGTTCACCCAGATTTCCAAGCTCGGCGATGTCATGATTACCGGCGGCAGTTCGTCAGTGCGCTCAACCGGGCAGCACACGATGCGCATCGCCGGGGCCGCCGCGCGCCAGATGCTGATCGCCGCTGCCGCTGAAACATGGCAGGTGCCCGCCGCGGACATTACGACCGAAAACGGCAAGCTGGTCCATAAGGCCTCTGGCAAATCCGCCCGCTTTGGGGATTTTGCCGAAGCCGCCTCAAAACAGGCCATGCCGCAAACGCCGCCGCTCAAGGATGCGGCTGCCTATAAGCTGATCGGCAAAAGCGTGGCGCGGCTAGATATCCCCGCCAAGGTCAACGGAACGGCGCAATTTGGCATTGATGCCCAGATCCCCGGCCAGAAATTGGTGTATGCAGCCGTCAAGGCTCCGCCTGTGCCGGGCGCCAAGGTCGCATCGATGAATGCAGATGCCGCCCGGTCGATGATCGGGATCACCAAAATATTGAACATGAAGGATTTTGTGGCTGTCGTGGCCGACAGCTATTGGCACGCCCAACAGGCGTTGAACGCCATCGACATCAGTTATACCTCGACCGATGGGGACGCGCTAGACAGTGCCGGCTTGGGCGCCCGTTTCAAAAAGGCGCTCGACAAAGCGGGCGACACCGGCGGCAAGGCACTGGCCGATGAAGGCGACGCCCCCGCTGCTTTCAAGGCCGCTGCGAAACAGCTGAAGGCCGACTATCAGGTGCCCTTTGTGGCCCATGCCGCAATGGAACCCCTCAACTGCACCGCTTGGGTGCGAGATGGGCAATGCGACATATGGACCAGCACGCAGGTGCCGCTGATGGCGCGGTCTGCCGTCGCCAAAGCGCTCGATTTGGATCATGACAGGGTCACCGTTCACCAACTCTATCTGGGGGGCGGCTTTGGCCGGCGTCTGGAAACCGATTACACCGTTCAGGCCGCGCGCATCGCAAAGGATATCGGCCAGCCTGTCAAAATGATCTGGTCCCGCGAAGAAGATATTCGGCAGGATTTTTATCGCCCGGCCGATATCAGCCGCTTTTCGGCAGGGCTGGATGCCAAGGGCAAGCCCATCAGCTGGAACAACGCCTTTACGCAGTTGAACGACCCGGCGGGCGCGTGGGACGTTGCGCATTATGACATCCCCAACCGGCTGATCCGCCATGCCGAGGCCGATATGCACCTGCGCTTTGGCAGCCTGCGCTCGGTTGATCACAGCCAGCAGGGCTTTTTTATCGAAAGCTTTATCGATGAACTCGCGCATGAGGCCGGCCAAGACCCCTTTGCCTATCGCCGCGACCTGCTGGGCGCGTCGCCGCGCCACAAGGCGGTTCTGGAGCAGGTGGCCCGCATGGCCAATTGGGGCGAAAAGCTGCCGCCGCAAACGGCTCGGGGGATCGCGCTTGTGAAATCCTTTGGCACCATTGTCGCTGAAATTGCCGAAGTTGATATGCGTGACGGCAAGCCGCGGGTGACCAAGGTCTGGTGCTGTGCCGATGCGGGCTATGTCGTCAATCCCGATGGCTTTGCCGCGCAAATGGAAGGCGGCATCATCTATGGCCTGACCACCGCGCTTTATAGCGGGATCACCCTGACGCAGGGCGGTGTTACCCAAAGCAATTTCCACGACTATCAAATGCTGCGGATGCCCGACGCGCCTGAAATCAAGACCAGCTTTATCAACGCGGATAGCAAGACGCTGGGCGGCGCGGGTGAACCGGGCCTGCCGCCCATCGCCCCGGCCGTGACCAACGCGATCTTCGCGGCCACCGGCAAACGTATCCGGGCGTTGCCGATCCTGCAACATTTTGCCTGAGGTTGAGCCATATTTCGGGAGCCAAAAGCCATGACTGACCATGTGACCGGAAAATCAATTGTCATCACGGGCGGCGGCGGCGGCTTTGGGCGGCTTGTCGCGCTGAAGGCCGCCGCGCGCGGCGCAAAGCTGACACTGGGTGATATCAATGCGGATGCGGTCGCGG
>JAHEGQ010000246.1:1035-3707 GCA_024645025.1 Sphingomonadaceae bacterium | reverse complement strand
TTTCCGACGTGCGCTATCCTCTTGGGTCGTGATCGGCCTTTTGGGCCTGTTGATGCTTGCCTTTGTTGTGACTGGTGTCGGGACGCCGTCCAGCATGGGGGTGCTTGGTGGGATGGGCAATAACGACATTGCTGAGGCTGGTGGCCGAACATTGAGCATCAACAACGTCGCCCAGCGGATGCAACTGGAATTGCGTCAGGCCCGCGAGAAGCAGCCCGAATTGACGATGGCGCAATTCATGCAGCGCGGGACGCTGGATGAGATGATTTCCCAGTTGACCGACATGACGGCACTTCAAGCCTATGCCGAAGCCCATGGCATGGCCGTCAGCGACAAGCTGGGTGATGCCGAAATCGCCAGCATTTCGGCCTTTCAGGGCGCCACCGGGAAATTTGATGACAGCCGCTATCGTCAGGCGCTCGCGGCACGTGGGGTCACCGAAGCTGCGTTTCGCGCGGATATTGATCAGGGCATTGCGATCCGCCATCTGTTGGTGCCGGTCGCCGCGAGTGCCGGTGCGCCCCGCGATCTGGTGACGCCCTATGCGTCGCTGCTCTTCGAACGCCGGCTGGGGACCGCGCTTGAGTTTCGCAATGCCAGCTTTACGGCGGGTCCCGCCCCCAGCGCGGCGCAACTGACGGCCTTCTACAACGCCAATAAGGCGCGATATACGGTGCCGGAGCAACGTGTGCTGCGCTATGCCTTCGTCGATGGCGCCACAGTCGCCAAGGCCTCCACCCCAAGCGAAGTTGAAATTGCAGCGCAATACAAAAAAGACGCCGATAAATATGCCGCCCGTGAAGTCCGCAATCTGACCCAGGTCATCGTTCAGGATCAAAAGATGGCGACCAGCATCGCGCAAAAGGTGCGCGCCGGCACCTCGATTGCGGATGCCGCCAAAGCTGGAGGCACAGACCCCATTGCTGTTAAGGGCGAAGAGAAATCCGCTTTTGCCAAGCAAAGTGCCGATAATGTGGCTGATGCTGCCTATGCAGCGCCAAAGGGCGGCGTGGTCGGCCCCATTAAGTCCGCTTTCGGCTGGCACGTCATCCGTGTCGACGCTGTGACGAAGATCGGCGGAAAGAGCCTAGATCAGATGCGGGGTGAGATTGCCAAGGCGCTTGCCTCCCAGAAATCGTCGGACGCCTTTGCAGACCTTTTGGCCGGGATAGATGAAGATGTCTCGAACGGCCAAACCTTTGATGATGTTGCCAAAGCGCGTGGCCTGAAGGTCAATACGACACCCGCGCTTACCATCACCGGCGTGTCGCTCAGCCAGCCGGGCTTCCGGTTGGACGCCAGCTTTGCGCCCGTCCTGAAAGACGCCTTTCAGGCTGATCCCAATGATGACCCGGCACTGGTACCTTTGGCGGCTGATAAGGACGTGTTCTACGATCTGGATCGCGTCATTGCCGCCGCGCCGCGCCCCTTGTCGGAAATCAAAGACCGCGTGACGGCTGACTTCATCGCAGATCGCGCAAATAAGGCAGCCCGACATTCAGCGGAACTGGCCTTGGCAAAAATGAACGCGCGGGAATCGCTGGCTGGTGCCGGCGGAACGGCGCGGCCGCTTGCAGCCCGGCGCGTCGATATTCTGAAGAAGAAGGTAATGCTGACCCCCGAAATCCAGCAACTGTTCGATTTGCGGCCCGGCAAGGCCAAGCTGGTTGCCAGTGCGGACCGTCAGGGCTGGGTCGTTGTCCGGGTGGACCGGATTGAACCCGGCAATCTGAAGGAAGACCCCAGCATTGCCGCCGCAACACAGGCGCAACTGTCCAACGCCGTTGGTCAGGAATATACCGCGCAATTCGCAACCGCTGTGAAGGGAGAATTGGGCGTTAAGCGCAATCAGGCTGCCGTAGACAGCTTGCGCAAGTCGCTGTCCGGCTCCGGTGCAGCGCCCCGGTGACAAGCCGAAGCGACGATGCGCTGGCCCTTCACCAGCTTCGGTCCGGAAAGCCGGCGCTGGTCTGGCGCAGCCTGATTGCGGATACAGAGACCCCCGTTTCAGCCTTTCTCAAACTCTATGAGGAAGGCCGGGGGGATTTTCTGCTGGAATCGGTGGAAGGCGGCGCGGTGCGCGGGCGCTATAGCCTGATCGGCCTTGCGCCGGACCTTGTCTTCCGAGCTGAGGGGCCACAGGCCGAGGTGAACCGCGACTGGGCAACCAACCGAGACGCTTTTCGACCGCTGGCGGATCACAGCTTAACGGCGCTGCGCGCGTTGGTAGAGGCCTGCCGCATCGATGTGCCGGCCGCACTGCCCAAGGCCTTGGCGTGTCTGGTCGGCTATTTTGGCTATGAAACCGTGGGGCTGGTGGAAAAACTGCCCCGTCCGGCCCCCAACCCCATTGGCGTGCCGGATATGCTGTTTGTGCGGCCCACGCTGATCCTGGCCTTTGATCGGCTGGCAGACCGCCTCTTTCTGGTCGCGCCCGTTTGGCCCGGACAGGGGGATGCCGACAAGATGGTTCAGGCCGCGATTGATCGGATAGAGGCGGCAGCCGCGCGGCTGGCACTTCCCTTGCCAGACACTACACGAAGCCATGCCGCTGGTCTGACGCCAGAGGCGTTGACGCCCAGCCCCGTCTTGGAAAACGGCCAATATGCGGAAATGGTCCTGAAGGCGAAGGACTATATTACCGCGGGCGACATCTTCCAGGTTGTGCTCGC
>JAHEGQ010000246.1:0-1025 GCA_024645025.1 Sphingomonadaceae bacterium | reverse complement strand
CTGTATCGCGCCTTGCGCCGGATCAACCCGTCGCCCTTTTTATATCATCTGGATTTCCCCGGCTTTGCGCTGACGGGGTCCAGCCCGGAAATCCTTGTGCGTGTGCGCGACGGGGAAGTGACGATCCGGCCCATTGCCGGCACCCGCCCGCGCGGAAAGACCGCGCTGGAGGATGCCGAAAATCGGGCGTCGCTGTTGGAAGACCCAAAAGAACGCGCAGAACATCTGATGCTGCTGGACTTGGGCCGCAACGATGTTGGCCGCGTCGCCGAAGGGGGCAGCGTGACCGTCACCGACAGCTATATGGTCGAATTTTACAGCCATGTGATGCACATCGTGTCGAATGTGGTGGGCAAATTGGCGTCGGGCAAGGATGCCATTGACGCGCTGTTTGCTGGGTTCCCCGCCGGCACGGTGTCGGGCGCCCCCAAGGTTCGGGCGTGTGAAATTATCGCCGAGCTAGAGCCCGAAACGCGCGGTGCCTATGCAGGGGGCGTTGGCTATTTTTCGCCCGATGGGAATATGGACAGCTGCATTGTCCTGCGCACCGCTGTCGTGAAGGACGGCGTGATGCACGTTCAGGCAGGGGCCGGCATCGTTGCGGATAGCGACCCCGCTTATGAACAGCGCGAATGCGAAGCCAAATCCGGCGCGCTGATTGCTGCGGCAAAGGAAGCGGTGCGCGTAGCCGGAGAAGCGGGCTTCGGCCAGTAACGCGGCCGCATCGCGGCCACCCAAGGAGGATCGTGATGAAAAAAGTCTTGCTGAGCCTTGCATTGATCTGCGCGGCCCCTGCGGCAATTGCCGGTCCGACCGACACCGCAAAGGAAGCCGATGCCAGCTTCGCAAATTTCCGTTTCGGATCGGGCGAAACGCTGCCGCAACTGAAAATCCATTACACCACGCTTGGGACGCCGCATCGCGATGCTACGGGCAATATCGATAACGCCATCCTGATCCTTCACGGCACCGGCGGCAGCGGCAAGCAGTTCTTCCGCAGCCAATTTGCGGACGTTCTTTACGGC
>JAHEGQ010000043.1 GCA_024645025.1 Sphingomonadaceae bacterium | reverse complement strand
GCCCATAGCGCGTTTGCGGCTATCGTTCACCTGAACCACGGCTTCGACAATTCGGCTGGGGACATCATGGTCTTCGGCGGTTTTCAAAAGCGCCAGCGTGTCCTTGGGGAAGCAGGAGCCGCCATAGCCCGGCCCGGCGTGCAGAAACTTGCTGCCGATCCGGTTGTCGAGCCCAATGCCGCGCGCCACATCTTGGACATCTGCACCGACTGCTTCGCACAGGTCGGCCATTTCGTTGATAAAGGTGATCTTGGTCGCCAAAAACGCATTGGCGGCATATTTGATCAGCTCTGCCGTCCGCCGGGCCGTGAACAGCAACGGCGCCTGGTTCAGATAAAGCGGGCGATAGATTTCCTGCATGACGGCGCGCGCGCGCGCATCGTCGGTCCCGATAACGATCCGGTCGGGCCGCTTGAAATCGTTGATCGCAGCGCCTTCGCGCAAGAATTCCGGATTAGACACAACGGCAACTTCGGCGCCGCCAGCAGCGTCCCGCAAAATGCGTTCCACTTCGTCGCCTGTTCCCACAGGCACGGTCGATTTGGTCACAACGACCAGCGGGCCCGTAATGGCTGCCGCAATATCGCGCGTTGCCTGATAAACATAGCTCAAGTCGGCATGGCCATCGCCCCGGCGCGAGGGTGTCCCCACCGCGATAAAGACGGCATCTGCACCTGCGACACCGGCCTTCAGGTCAGTCGTAAAGGATAGGCGGCCTGCCTTCACATTGGCCGCGACCAATTCGGCGAGCCCCGGCTCATATATTGGCATGATGCCTGCCAGCAGCGCATCGATTTTGCGCTGATCCAAATCAACGCACACCACATCATGGCCGAAATCCGCAAAACATGTGCCAGAGACAAGCCCGACATAGCCCGCCCCGATCATGGTGATCTTCATGAAATTCCCCGGTCGCTCGTCATGGAAGAAAGTGCGTCTAGAGCCAGATAACTGGCTCTACAATGGAAGGGACAACAAAAAAGGGGCCGACCCGAAGACCTGCCCCTTTTCTTAAACAGATCCGATCTGCTTCGCTTACCGGCCAGATCCCGGCCCATAGGTGATTTCCACCCGGCGGTTCTGGGGTTCGCGGACACCGTCTGCCGTTTCAATCTGCGGCGCGGTTTCGCCAAAGGCTTGGGTCGAAATCAGACCCGTCGGAACGCCCTTGCCTTCCAAATAGGCGCGCACCGAAGCATTACGCCGCTCGGACAAGCCCATATTATATTTGGCTGTGCCCGATTTGTCGGCATGGCCCGCCAGCATCACTTGTGCGCTGCCGCAATCGGCATAGGCCGTGACTGCGTTATCGAGGATCGACGCGGCTTCCGTTGTGACGTCCGACTTATCCCAGTCGAAGAACACAATATACGGTCCCGGGCTGCACGTCTTTTCCACAACCGCGGGCGGGGGCGGCGGGGGTGGGGGCGGCGGCGGCGGCGGGGGCGGCGGGGGGGGGGGGGGGGGGGGCGGAGCGGCCACTTCGCCAAAGTTAAAAATCAGGCTCGCCAGCAAGGAGTGCGAGCGAAAGCTCGTGTCGGCTGATCGACCAAGGCGATCGGCCATGTTCAGATTGGCTTGGTTGAAGAAGCGATATTTCACGCCAAAATCAACCGACGACGACAAAGGCGCGCGCACCCCGGCAATCAGCTGCCAGGCAAACCCCGTCTTGGACCCATCCAGAAAATCGAGGCCGCTCGGGTCAATCGTGTAGGCCGCCTTGGTGTTGGCGATACCCAGACCGCCGCCGACATAGCTGCTCAGCCCCTTGTCATCACCGAAATCAAGCAAGCCGTTCAGCATGAAGCTGAGGTTTGAGGTGTGGCCACGCGCATCGGAATATACGCCTGCAGCCGCGGGAGTGGCATTGGGCCCCACGGGCGTCGTCAGTTGCGACTTCCATTGATCAATGCCCGCTTTTTTGTAGCCCAGCTCTGACTCAAGGCGAAAACCGCCAAAATCATAGCCGACGATCCCGTCAATATCCCAGCCAGTTTTCAGGTTGGCCGAGGCATTGTGACTGCCGCCCGCAAGGTCGAAATTCTGACTTTCAACGATCGCAGGACCACCTTCAACGCCGACATACCATGCCTTGTCACGGGCAATTGCTGGGGAGGCAAGTGCCGTTGCGCAGAGCGCAGCAGCGAAACCAAATTTACGCATGGGATGTTCCCTTTCAGATTTCATTTCAAGACTGATCTGGCAGTCTAGACATGAGTTTTACCTGCCTCAAGCATACAGCGCTTTTATGTTTTGTGCAAACCCATCTCTCCTGCCCATGGCCGGGCAAGGCCGTTTAGGCGGCGATCAGGCCATGGGCTTGCAGGGCAGATAAGATGGCAGCCAATGCGGTGCGTGCCTGAATGTCAGGGGCCGTCCCACCGGTGGGCAGGGGGATGGCAGGTTGCTGGGCGCCAACCACCTGTTTGCCGCCAATCCGCACCGCGCCGACGTCAAAGGCATCGCTCCATCGACCCGCGGTAAAGCGCATCACCCGGTTACCCGCCAGCGACCAAACCGAAAGACCTTCAAAGGCAGGGCAAAAACGCCAGCCCCCTGCGGTCCAGATCGCCAAGGCATCATCCTGGCCTTGCCAGCCATCGCGCGCGGCGCGTCCGACAATCCAGCCCTGTCCCAGCCTTGGGGCCTCCGGCGGCACCACTTGGCCCGCTGTCACGACAACCGGATGCAGCAGCATATCCACCTGCACCAAGGCTTCATTATGGGTGACTTCCTTTTGGCTCTGCCCCGCCGCCAATAAGGGCAGCGCCAACCTGTCGGTTGCCTCGCTCATACAATCTCCTGTCTCGTTTTTGCGCGCTTAGATGAGGGCAATTTCTATTCGGGCGGGCGGCGATGCCCCGCCCTTCCCCAATTGCGCCACCTCACAAATCAGCTGTCGCGCACCCGTCGCTTGGAATGCGGCCAGCCGTGCTGCGGTCAATATCGCCTGCGCGGCCGTCTCCTCACGCGTTTCGATCGCGCCCTGATCGGGACGCAAGGTCACGCCATAGCGCTCTTGCTCTTCCGAAAGCGGGGCGTCGACCGCATCGGGCCAGGCCCAGCCTTCGCGGCTGCGGCGGATCCATGAAAGGCGCACGCTGCCATCGCGGTCCTTTTGGGCTTTAAGATGCACGGGTGACAGGGGCCGCACCGCCCGGGCGGTCACCGCAACCGCGGCCTCTACCGGGGTCGTATCAGCAACGCCGTTGGCCAAGATGCGCAGGCCGTTTGCCCCGTTTGGCACCTCCAGCACGACCATCGTATCGCGGTCGATCACGACAATTTCGGCGCCGACTGCATGCCCGCCGATCCGGTCCTCTGTGCCCCGTCGTCCCCGCAACAGGCCCGACAACCGATACAGCGCGGGTCCAATCCGTTGCGCGTCCAAAAACTGGATCAACTCGCCCCCGACATGGATCAGGTTGCGTCCGGCCAGCAGCGCGTCCATCGAACAGCCGGTCAGGGCCATCTCGTCGTGCAACACAGCAAGGGTCAGGCTGTTCCGCCGGTCGATTTGTGTCGCCGGGCCGGGCGCCAGCGGGGCCACCAATGTGCCGATAAGGGCCGGGGCTGCGGTAGTGCCAATGGCTGTCCAGCGGGCGCCGCTGCTGTCCGATTGCATCAGACTGGCCTGCCGCCAACCAGGCGCGGTGCCAGCGGCTGCCGCGATCACCAGCGGTTGCGTGGCAACGCCCGGGTCCAGCCAAGGCAGTTCTGCCACAACCAGCCGGGTGGGGCCGTGCAGCGTATCTGGCGCTGGGACACCCCGGCCCGCATCAGCGGGGGCGGAAGGGCTGGTGGACAGCGGCGCGCGGTTCAGGTGCAGGTCAATCCGCATCGCCTCAAGGCTGAACCCGGCGACCCGCCAGTCGCCCGACAGCGCAGCGTCCTCCAACGTCACACCCGTACCCGACAAAAGCGCCAGATGCCGCCACGGCAGCGACAGAGTTAAGTCATCTGCTCGGCTGCGCGCCGCCAAGAGCGCCGCCAAAGCCCATTGACGTGCGGTTGCGGCGTCCAAGGCGGCGGGCAGATCGCGCGCCACAGCCTGACCCGGCTCGAACAGATCCGCGCGCTGTTCGCCGGGCTGAAAATCGCGCGCCGGATCGGCGTAGCCCAGCCGCATCACACTGAGGAGCGCGGACCGCGCCGCGCGTTGGCGCGTCCATTTTGGGCCACCGGTCATGCCAGCCCGACTCCCCAAATCCCGCGCTGGAACAGGGTGGCTCGCACTGGGGGTCGAAAACAAACGCAGCACGATACCATCGTCCCAAGCGGTCAGCCCGCCAATTTGCGTCAACGGCTCAATCACATCACGCAGCGTGCCCCCTTGCGCGACATAGCCGATCAGCGCCGCCGGACCATCGGCCTGCAAAGCGCCCGGCGCCAAGTCGTTCAAGATCAGGCCCAGCCCCACCAATCCCTCGTCCGCGATCACCTCAAAGGTCAGCAGGGGAATACGGTTGCCAAAGCTTTCCACCGCAAGGTCTTCAAACACGCAATAGCACAGGCCGCGATAGGCGGGCGCCTGGCCTGCCCCCTCCACCGCCGCGATCAACGGGTCGACGGACGCATCTTCGCGGCCCGAATGAAAGCGAAATCCGGTTGCAACCTTAAAATCTCCGGCCGCGCCGCGCAGCAACTTCCCATCGGCCCAAATCCGGCCCACACGCATGCCAAGCCGGGCGCTCAGGGCCACCGCAAAGCTGGCACGATAGCTATAGACCGTCGCCTTGGGCCGGCCCTTGCCTTGCGACACCGTGCGCCTGTCTTCTTGCAAATCCATCGCCCAGATGACGGTGCCTGCTACCCGCATGGTCCCAAAGACTTTGGGGATGAACGCGCCATAGGTGGATCCTTGAACAGCAAGGTCGCCCAGCCGGGCGCCCTCCCGCGCCTTGGGCGCAAACAGGCGCTGGTCGATTTGTTGGCCGATCAGGCTGCCAATCGCGCCGCCAATAGGGCCGCCCACCGCCGAGCCCACCGCCGTTAAGATCAGGGTCGCCATGCAATGTCCTTCGTGCAAGACCAATGGCCAATCACCGGCCAAAAAGGGGGGCCGGGTGTTTCCACCACGCGCCGCAGCCCGGCATGGGCGTGGATCAGGCTATCCCCGCTCCACAGGCCCAGATGCAGTTGGGCGGGGCCAGCCGCCATCAACAGGACGGCACCGGGCGCCGGATGTTCCCGCCCGCGGATCAGCATCTGGTCCAACAGCCGCATCCAGTGCGCGCGGTCGGCACTGTGCAGGTCATAATCGACAGGGACTGTCGCCACCTGACAAGCGCAGGCGACCAGCCCGACACAGTCCAGACCGGATGAATCGCGCCCTTGAAGGCGAAAGCGCGTGCCCAAAAGCGCCCGGGCGCGGGCCAAGATCGCCGCTGTCTCATCCGCCATAACGCAACAGCAGGTCATTACCCGGCAGATGCGGCTCACCCCGGAAATTCACGGCATTGGCAAAGCGCGTCGTGCAGGTCGCAAGGCGGCGGTCGCAGCCTTGGGTCAGCACAATGCCGACGGGTCCGCGCCAGCCCAGTGCCGGGGGATCGGCCAAGGTGATCTGGCGGCCGGCCTGCGCAATAATCTGGTCGGTACAACCGGCTAACGGACCATCGGCCCAACGCAGCCGGCCAAAAACAAACACGCCGTCGGGCACATCCCGGTCCAGCACAACCTCATGGCCCAATTGCTGAACCGCAATGGCCCACAGCGTGCGCCCAGCCATATCAACGCGGCAGCGCCGGTCCCCCAATCTGGCCCGGCAATAGGGGGATGTGGTTGGTGTCGCAGGTTGGTCCAGCACGGCGGGCGCGCCAATCAACTCCACCGAAAACCGGTCTTCCGAAATTTCAACCTGTCCCAAATGGCCGCGCACCAGCAAAACGGGGTCGGTGTCCGGGGCCTGCCAGTCGACGGCCCACAGCCGCAAGCGGGCGCGGTCCCAGCGGCCCGCCAGCAAATCTGCCTCGCGGATCGCGCGGCTGGTGATCGCCCCGCTTAATTGCACCGATGCCGCGTCCAACCCGGTTGTCCGCTCCAGAGCAGACGGCACCATGCCCGGCGCTGCGCGATACATCATCCCGCCAAGCACCAGCGGCAGGTCATGGCTGGTCAAGCCAAGGCTGATCCCGTCCCGCCGATCCAAACGCCAGCAAAAGGCCAGCGTTGTCAGCGGGGCCTCAAACCATCGGGTCATGCCTCGCGCACCTCAACCAGCAAGACACTCGGCACGTCGCCTGCGGCCATCCCCAGCGCCGTCACCTCCAACTGGTCCTGCTCAAACCGCACTGGCACGTCGAACAAGAATCCGGCGGTGATGACAGCGCCGGCCTTGGGCGGGGTATCAAAGCGAACCCACCCGCCTGCCTCCAGCGTCCAACCGGTGGTTTGGGGGACAGCGTTGATCGCCACCCGCACGCTTGCGGCCACGGGCCGGGTGATGCGGCGTATTTCGGCATCTGGACCAGCACCATAAGTCTTGATCAAGGCAAAGCGCGTTTCTTTGCCATCGCCCGTGCCCAGCCGCACATCATCTGCCTGCGGAACGCCGGTGCGCAGGTTTGAACTCTGGTCCAGCGGATCACGAAAGCGAAAGGCCTTGGCGGGTCCGCGCCGGGCCCGGAAAAAGGCCAGCAGCATCTGGACGTCGCTCTGGGATCGAACGCCCGGCCCAGCATCAAACCGCAACCGGGCATTGGCCCAAGCGCTATTGCGCTGCTCATGGCCCGAGGCGCTGGTGACGATGCTGGTGGAAAATCCGGCCGTCACCTGCGCCGCTTTGCCCAAGGCCAAGGGAAAGTCGACATCGTCGAAATCATCCATAGTGTCGTCTCCGATGGAAAATCGGGTCATCCCGTCGCGCAGAACCTGCGGCAGCGCCCATAAAAAGGTCGCCGCCACGCCGCGCGCCCGGGCCGCCTCTGCGGCAGCATCAATGGCCGCCCATTGGGCGATGTCCGCCGGGTCGGCCACAAAGCCTGCCAGATAATGCTGCCGGGTCATCGGATAGCCCAGCCGCGCGGCCAAATCCGCGCGGGCACGGTTTGTCGCTGCATCTGCCGCCCGGCCAGATGTCACCCAGTCATAGTCTTCGGTCTGCAAAATATCGAAGGCCGGCCATCGCCAGCCCAAGGGCAGATTGGCCCGCATCAAATCCGGCGCGGCGGCATCCAATAGCGTTGGCAGATAGATCAGAATCAGCCGCTCGCAATTGGGAAAGGCGGTCCGCACTGCTTGGGCCAACGCCAACGTCGCCGCGGCCAACACCGCGCCTGCGGCATCCAAAAGCGCCTTTTCAGCAGCGCCTAATTGGGATGTGCGAACCGTCGGAAGGATAAGGGGGGCACCCCCCAACGCTGCTTTGGCGGCGGCATCATACAGGCAGATGCGGCCATCGGGCATGGTCCACCACCAAGGTTCGCCAATCTGGAACCGCGGCTTTTGACCGGCGGCAACCGCCAAGCCGACAAAGGCCTTGGCGACACTTTGAAGATACGCCATCGCCGCGCCATTTGCGGGCGACAATAATGTCGATGGCGGTGACCATCCGGTCAGGGCGGGGCTGCCATCGGCCGCCCGCTGCTTCCAGTCTTGCGGGCAATGCGCATCGAAAAGCTCAAAGGACAAGGACAGGATCAGGTCCAAACCATAGGCCTTGGCCCGTGCCGCAAAATCGCGGTGCCAGGCCGCGGCCGCGACATTGATCGCCCCGCCCGCCAGCGTCACCTCCCAACCGACACCTTGCCGTGCCAGCCGGAAATAATGGCTCATGCCCACATAATGGGTGATCGCGCCCCGATAGCCGAGACGAAACAGGCTGTGGATCAGCCGGGCAGGGGTCAGGTGATAACTATCGTCATAGCCGCTGGCGATCGACAGGCCATGGGGCGGCACCAGCACATCACCGACGCTCAGCGTCGATGTCGGGCCTTGGCACCGCAGGCCGCTCAGCTCTGCCCAGGCTTCGACCGCTTGGGGCAAAGGCGTGTCCTGCCCGCTATAGCCGGGCGGCGTTAGCGCAATGAAGATCCGGTCAATATCCCCGGCCCACACCGGGTCGGCTTCCCCCGGCAATAAAAAGCCCCCGGCCAGACGATCAAAATCGAGCGTGATCGTCGCATCGCCGGGCCTGCCTTTCGCATAATTCCACAGCCGCACATACCATGTGTGCGCCCGGCCTTGGGCGTCGCGCCCCTCAATCGTTAGCGTTGGGCCATAGACCGCATCCAGCGGGATCAGCCCACTAGCCCGCCAGCGAAACGATAGGGTCAGCCCCCGATAATCGCGGGCGGTTTCATAAGCGAGCAAGGGGTGGTCGTGCGTGTCCTCAGACGCCCAGATCAACCCGGCCAGATCATTGGCTCTGTAGAAGACCGCATCCACCCGCACGGCATCCGGGGCTGTTGTGGTGACAGCCGCCATCATCGGGCGCGGAAAATTGACGGTCCAGTATCGGGCGTCAAACCGCGTCAGCCAGTCGGTTTGTTGGGCATCGCCCGGCTTTGCCAACCAATAGGCCATGGCTCAGCCCGCGTTCAACAGCGCGGTGCGCACCGCGCGTGCGACCTGTCGGCTGGATCGGGCCAAAAGGTCGGGCGCGTCGCTGGCGGGGCCGTGGATCGCAATCGATACCCGCACGTCACGCGGCGGGGCCATCCCGCCCGGCGGCGGGACAATGCTGCCGCTGCTCGTTGGGACAAAGATTTCGGGGCCGCGTTCGCCCACCAGATAGCCGCGCCCGGGGGATACTGGCCCGCCGGTCGCCCGTCCGGGCAGGCCTAAAAGCGTGCTCGCCAATGTTGTCGCTAGGCTCACCAATCCACTTGATCCACTTTGGCCGCCCATGATGGCGCCCATGCCGCTGCGGATGCTGCTGGCCGCAATATCCGCCATCACCGATAAAATGGCGCGCTTCAAATCTTCCACGCCCAGCTTTCCGGTGCGCAAGGCACGGATCAGGCTGGCCTCCAGCGTCCGGCCCGCCTGCTCCATCCCGCGGCCAAAAGGCCCGTCCAGCGCGGCGCGCATGTCGCCCAAATCCCGAGCAAAGCCTTGGGTGTCGGCGCGCACCGCAATGACAAGCCGGTCAATCTCTTCCTCCATCGGGGAACCTTTCTTGCAATTGGTCAATCAGCGCGCGCGTCGGGGGTGTGGGGGATGCCGGTGTCAGGGCGGCCAATATGTCGGCCAGCTCCGCCGGGGTGGCGCGCCAGAAATCCTCGGGCCGCCAGCCCAGCAGCACCGCCGTAAGCCCGGCCAGTTGCGCGGCGCGGTCGCCAAAACTCATTGCCCGGCCAGGATTTGGCGCAACAAATTGCGCAGCACGGGCGTGGCCGCCACCAATCCGGCGCGCGCCACCATCTCACAAAATTGCGCGCGATCCTCCGGCCCGGTCTGGCGGCAATGCCAAAATAGCGCCGCCATTTCCGACAGCCGAAGCTGGCCGTCGGCGGCCCGGTCCACCAGCGCGAACAGCGGCCCCAATTCCGCTTCGGCCGCCACCAGCGCGGCAAAGCTTGGCCGCACGCTGATATCGCCCAGTTGGGCTTCCCCGCGATGGGGATTGGCGGGCGCGCTCACAGGCTGTCCACCACGCCTGAACTTTCAAGCGCGATGGTGTAGCTGCGCTCGCCATTATAATCGCCCGCATAGTCGATCCGCGTGACAAGGAACTTGCCGCGCATCCGATCGCCGCTTTCAAAGCTCAGCTCATAATCATCCAGCGCGCCCGACAGGGCATTGGCCTTTAATCGCGTCTCGCCCGCTGATCCGGTGAAGACCCCGGCCGCCGAAACAGAGACAGATCGCACCCCGGCGCCCGACAATAAATCGCGCCACCCGCCCGATCCTTTATGGGTAATGACCACGGCTTCGCCGCTGATGCTCAACTGCGTCGTGCGCATCCCGGCGATGGTTTGATAGACGATGGGCGAAGCGCCATTGCTCACCTTCAGCAAGAAGGCGCTGCCTTTTTCTGCGGGCATAATGATCTCCTAATTTTGAAACAGGCGGATCCGGTGTTCGACCAGTCCCGCCCAGGGGCCTTGCGGGTCGCGCGCCAGATAGACGCGCATCAAAGCCCGGCTGATGATCCGCCAGCCGTCCAGCTGCGCGGGCAGGGCCAAAATCGCGGCCTCGATGTCGGGGATCATGCGGTGCAGCCGCGCCGGTTCCGCGCCATCATCCCATAAGGTCAGCGCCAACCGGATTTCGCGGCCCGCCTCGGTCTTGGTGCCCCAGTCACTGGTCAGGCTGTTGCCCATCGACACATAGGGAAAGGCCGCCCGGGCTGGCGGGCCATCATAAATGCCCGTCAGCTCTTGCAGGCCTTGGGCCGCCTCCAGGGCTGCGACCACGGCCGCCTGCACAGCGGCATAGGGGCCCGTCATCGCCAAAAACTCCGCAGCCAAGGGTCATAGATAAAGCGCCGCTTCAGGCCCCGCCCGGTCAACAGCACACCCTGCGGCGCCGGGGTCGCTGTCACGCCTTTGGGGGCAAGGGCGACAATCCGGCGGATTTGGGCCTGTCGCCGGGCTTCGGCGCGCGCGGCGGCGCGGCGCTGCAAATTGTCCAGCATCAGCGCATCTCCTCACAGGTCAGCACCAGGCGTCCGGGGGTTTCCGGGTCGCTGATCCCGGTGCGGACCATCAAAAAGCGCCCCCGCCAAACCAGCCGACTGCCCGGCCCAATGCCCTCGCGCTTGCGCAGCGTCACCTGCCAGCGCGGCAGGGCGGACAAGGCGTCGCCTGCGATCGGCCCAGCGGGGATCAGCGGCGTCACCCGCGCCCAAGCCGCGCCGTCATAGGTCCAGCCGCGCACCCGCCCGCCCAAGCTGTCCCGGGTCAGGCTGGGCTGTTCAATGGTCACCCGCTCGCGCAGCGCGCCTGCAAATTCCGCGCTCATGACAAGCGCATCCGCCGCCATGGGCGCAGCAGCGCCGCCGCCGCCGGGGGGCCCGCATCGTCGCCCGCATCCCGGTGGCTATAGCTGTGCGCCGTCAGCCGCAGGATGCCCAGCTGTACCGCTTCGGGCAGCGCTGCCCAATTGGCGGCCAGTCCGGCCGACAGGGTCAGCCGCAGCCGGTTGCCGGGCACGGGGCCCATTATACGCACCCAGCCATCACCTTCTGCCGTCACATCCCATTGATAGGCAGCGGCGGGCACGGGCTGGGCCGCGCCATTGGCGTCCAGCACCGCCATCGTTACCAGCGCCCGGATGGGGGCGGTCGACAAGCGTGTCCAACAGCTTTGGGCAGGGACAAGCTCCACCCCGGCGCGGATCAGCAGCCGTTGCGCGGTAAAGGCTTCGGCCAAAGCGGCTGCCTGTGCCAATAACTGGTCGATCAGCGCGTCCTCTTCGGCCGCGTCCAACCGCAAATAGGCCTTGGCCGCCGCCCGCGCGCCCTCCAGCAGCGCGGGCGGGATCGGGCAGGGTTCGATCATCATTCCCTCCTTTTGAAAGAAAGCGCAGGCCCGATCCCGGGCGGTGATCAGCTGACAGCAAAGCGCAGCAGCTTGATCGCCTCGCTGTTCGATACCGTTCCGCCCACGCGCTTCGTCGCGTAAAAATGGACATAGGGCTTGTTGGTATAGGGGTCGCGCAGCACGCGGGTGTCGGTGCGTTCCGCGATCAGATAGCCCAGCTTGAAATTGCCAAAGGCAATCGACAGGCTGTTGGCCGCGATGTCGGGCATGTCCGCTGCTTCGATGACGGGATATCCCAACAGCATATTGGGCTGGCCCGCCACCAGGCCGGGCTGGAACAGAAACGCGCCGTCCGTGGTTTTGAACTTGCGGATCGCGGCCAGCGTAGTTGCACTCATCACCCACACCGCGCCCTGCCGATACGGGGCCTTCAGGCTGTGGACCAGATCGACCAGCCGATCCTGCGGATTGGCGGCAAAGGCCCCGGCAACCCCGCTGGGTAGATATTGCAACGTGCCAAAGGGGCGCGCGCCATCAGCGGAGGCCGCAACAGGGGCCGCCAGAAAGCCCTTGGGCCGGTTGGTGCCATTGCCGTTTACAAAGGCCGCACCTTCCGCCTTGGCAAATTCCGCCGCAATCTCGCTCGACAACCAGGCCTCAGCGTCAAAAGCGACATCGTCCAGCATTGCCTGCGTGGCCGCCGGGTTGGCATAAAGCTCGCCAAAGCTGGGCACCACTTCGTTAAACTGGGGCGATGCCGTTTCCGGTCGCGCGGCCGTTTCCGCAACCCAGCCGGAAAGCACGCCATTTTGCGTCACCAGCTTGCGATAGCCCGCGCTGCCCACTTTCACGACATTGGCAATTTGGCGAATGGGGGACGCGACCTTCAGCAAGGCGTCAATCGAGGCGTCAATTTCACGCGGGACAGCATAGCCGCCATCTTGCGGGGTGGCGCCTGTCACGCTTTTCAGCTCCAGGTCGCTGCCCTTGCGGATATAGCCGTCCAGAAAGGCGGCTTTGGCCGGGTCGGTTATCTGGGCCGCGCCAAGGGCGGGGCGCTCAACCGGGGTGCGCGGCAGGTCGGCTGTTTCAAACGCGGTTTCCAGCGCGTCGGCTTTCACTTCATAGTCCATGCTTGGTCTCCTGTGGGGGGTCTGGGTCTTGGATGGCGATCACGCGCGCCAGCGGCTGCATCGGGTGCGCGACAAGGCTGATTTCAAGAAGGTCGATCCGGGTCAGTTCGCGATAGGCGCCACAGCCGCTGCGCTGCGCCTGTTGGACGCGATAGCCAAAGGACAGCCCCTGCCCGATGCGCACCGACCGGCCATCGCTTTGGGCAATGATGCGCAGGCCCTTATCGTCTTCGGCCAAATGGCAAATCGTGCCAATCCGCTGCCGGGCATCATGCCCCCACAGCAGCGGCAGATCGGCCTTGGCTCCCTGAAACGCACCTTTGCGGATAATGTCACCGCCCCGGTCTGGGCGGTCGAACAGTGCGGCATAGCCGGCAAAGCGCCGGGTCATTCCAGCACCATGCCGGCGAGGCCCAGCTTGACGGCAAGGCCCAGCAGCAGCAGAGCCAGCCCGGCCCGGATCAGCCAGCCGACCAGCGCGGCGCGCGCGGTCCGCTTGGCATCGCGCCAGGCGGAGAGCAGCTCGCGCAGCTCGGCCATGTCCTTGGCGGCATGGTCATCGGCCAGTCCCAGCCGGGCCAGCGCGCGCGCCGCGCCCAGATCAGACGATTCTTCAACCAGCGCCCGCAAGGTCACAAGGTCGGCACCACGGGCCTCGGCCTGTGCGGCCAAATGGGTCAACATATGGGCATTGGTCATGGCTTGGCCTCCAGTCCCACCAGCACCCGTTTTTCATCCGGGCTCAAAAAGTCAGCAGCTGTTACCTGCGCCCAAAGGCGTTCCCGGTCCTCGCTCAGCGCCGGGATGCGATCTTGGTCGACGCGCAGGGTCAGCCCCTCAAACCAGGGCCGCAGCCCTTGGGCGATGGCATCCAGAATCTTCGCCGCCAGCGGCAGGATGGATTGGCGCCACAGCGCGCGATGTGCCTCGCGATAATTGGCGTAGGTCGCGTCGCCGGGCAGCCCCAGCAGCATCGGTGGCACGCCAAAGGCCAGCGCGATGTCCCGCGCGGCCCCGGCCTTCAATGCCGCAAAATCCATCTCGGCGGGCGAAAGTGACAGCGCCTGCCAGCTCAGCCCCCCTTCCAAAAGCAAGGGTCGGCCCGCATTGGCGGCCCCTTGAAAGCTATCGGCCAGCTCGGCCCGCAGCCGGTCAAATTGCTGGGCAGACAGCGCCTCTTTGCCATCATGGATCAGCGCGCCCGACGGTCGGGCGGCATTGTCCAGCAGCGCCTTGTTCCAGCGCGCGGCTGCATTGTGGATCGCCATCGGCCCGGCGGCGGCTTCCAGACAGCCCAAGCCATAATGGTCGTCCAGCGGGTGGGGCGTGCGGATGTGGATCAGGCTGTCCACGCCCAGCACGCTCACCACCTCGCCCGCGCGATAGCGATAGGCCAGCGGCCAGCCGCGCAGATCAGCCTCAATGGTGATGCGCTCGGGGCGCAGCGCAAATAACTCGGCGGGCAGCCCGGCGGCATCGCGCAAAATCTGCACATAGCCATTGCCGTGCAGCAAGATGTTCGCCGCCAGCGTTTCCAGCAGCGCCTGCCCCCCGCTGGTCGCCGTCACCAAAGCGGCGGCGTCGGCAGTGCTGGCTTGGAGAGAGATGGACGCAACGCCCTCTGCCACCAGCCGCACCGCGCGTTGGGCAACCGCATTGGTCAGGTAAAGCTCACGCAGTTGCGCCTCATAGGATCGGGGCCATTCACCCCCCGCCCAGCCGATATAGGCACGCGACAAAGCTGGCCGGGGCGGCGCCCGACCGGCTGATTTCCAGCCAAAGATATTCATAAAGGTCTCCCCTTGGCCGGGACCTTGCCCGGCACAATTCAGATTGGGCGGATGCGCGGCGCGCCCATCGGGCGGCCCAACATCAGGTCGGTCAGCGCCCAAACCAGCGCATCGGCCCGGTCGGGGGATCGGCCGGGCCCATGATAGGTGCCGCCAATGGCCAACCCGCACAGTTCATCTTCCAGCATTTGGCAGGGCGTGGCGTGGTGAACGCGCCCTTGTTCATAAAGCGCGGCCACTGGTTCGGCCCGCGCCACCTTGCCTTGGGCAGCGCGCACCAGTCGCAGCGGCAAATGGGGGGCGGCGGCGCGCAGCACGCTTTCGACCATCAGCCCGCCATTATTGGCTTCGGCCACCACCCGGTCGGCGCGCCATTGTGCGGCGCGCTGCGCGACGATTTTGGCCCAGCCTTCGGGTGTGGCACCGGCAATGCTGGCATCGTCCAACACCCAGCCATGCCCGGCCGCATCGCGCCCGACAACCAGGATGCCGCAGGCATCGCCCTGCGTTCCGGCGGGCGGGTCAACGCCAATCACCACCCGCACCATCGCCGGCACGGGTGGGTGGGTGCGCGCCGCCTCAATCAGCGCGCGGGTCCACAGCGCCCCGTCAACATCCTCGATCAACTGGCCGTCCAATTCCTGTCGGCCAATGCGGGTGCCGCCATAAATGCCTGTCATCGCCGCAACAAAGCTCTCGGGCAGGTTCAGCGCATTGTCCGCCATGCGGCCTCGGGTCAGGACGGTGCCCTTTTCGGCCATTAGGCGGCGGATCAGCGGCACCGGGCGCGGTGTCGTTGTCGCCACGATTCTGGGGGTGGGGCCCAGCCTCAGGCTCAGCGCCAAATTGTCCCATGTCGCTGCGCCATTGTCCCATTTTGCGCACTCATCGGCCCAGGCAATATGGTGTTCGGGGCCGCGCAAACCTTCCGGCTCGGCTGCGGAATAGAGCGTCGCCATCGCACCATTGGGCCAAGTCAGGCGGCGCAACGATGGTTCAAACAGGATCGGCTGGTCGGGCGGCGTCAACGTCAACAGCCCGCTTTCGCCTTCCACCATGATCGCGCGGGCATCGGCCAGATTGGCGGCGACCAGCGCGATGCGCAGGCCGGGGGTGCGCTCCGCTTCGGCGCGGATCCATTCCGCGCCGGTGCGCGTTTTGCCAAAGCCCCGGCCGGCAAGGATCAACCAGCAGCGCCAATCGCCCGCAGGCGGGGTCTGGTCGGGCCGTCGCCAAAAGCGCCAGTCATAAAGATACGCCCCTAGGTTCGTGCCCTGCGCGCGCCGCCATTGGGCATAGGCCGCATCGTCGGCAAAGCTTGGCAATAAGGCGTGCAGCGACACCAGTGGTGCAGGCGGCCCGCGTCGCCGCTCAGCTGTCGCCATGCTCGGCTTTCAGGCGCGCGCGGATCGCGTTGATCTTGGCATCCACCTGTTCGGCCCGACGGGCCATTTGCGCCTTGGATGGGGCCGTCAATCGTCCACCATCGCCGCCGCTGCGCGCCGGGTTGCCGCCCCGCACAGCGGCCCGATGCAGCGATAAAAGCGCCAGCCCCAGCCGGTGGCGTTGGGCGCGCGATTTCAGGGCCGCGTCGGAAACTTTGCCCGATGCCGCGGTCAGCGCCTCGGCCAGCAAATCCCCCTCCAGCCGGGCAAAGCCCTCGGCCAGCGCCGCCTGCCAGCGCGCGGCGAAATCGGCGTTGCGCCGCCGCAGACCATAGGCGATGTGCGCCGCAACACCGGCCTTTCGGGCAGAGCCAGACACATTGGCCGTCATCGCCAGTTCATCCAAAAAGATCTTGCGGGCACGCGCATCAAACAGGCGCACGCCGCCCGTTGCGCCCTTGCTGGTCGCCAAAGCCATATCTGATCTCCGAAAAAGTGGCGCAGGGGTGGGCCAACCGCCCGACTCACACTGCGCCAGTCTCGGCTTATGTGCCAGATCAGCGTTGCGCTGTCAATCTCTTTTTACCCATTTGGTTATTTTTGACCCTCTTTCCCTTGGCAAAGGCTTGGCGCATAAGGTCAAAATGCCGCAGCTTCTTATCCTGTATGACAGCCAGACCGGAGGCACAGAAGCGATGGCGCGCGCCGCCCACGCCGCCGCCGCAGAGGAAGCCGGGCTCACCTGCACCTTGTTGCACGCGGCACAGGCAGGCCCGGACGATGTTCTGGCGGCCGATGGCGTCCTCTTTGCCTGCCCGGAAAATCTGGCGGCCATGTCGGGGGTGATGAAGGCGTTTTTTGATCGGGCTTATTACCCGCTTTTGGGCCACATCGAGGGGCGGCCCTATGCGACCATGGTCTGTGCAGGGTCCGATGGCAGCAACGCCGCCCGGCAGATGGCCCGCATCTTGACCGGCTGGCGCATGAAGCCGATCGCCGATCCCGTGATCGTCTGCACGGGCGCGCAAACCCCCGCGGCAATCCTCGCACCCAAACAACTGTCCGATGCCGATTTGGCCCGCTGCCGGTCGCTGGGTGCAACGCTGGCAGCGGGCCTGTCCCTCGGGATTTTTTAGGCCTTAGCCGTTGGACACGGGCTCGGCGGTCTGCAGGTCCATTGTCGTCGGCGCTTCGGTGCGGCCACCGGCCAGATAAGGCGTGGCAATTGCATACAGGCCAAGGCCCAGCAGCGTCAGCATCGTGGTGATCGTGCCGATGGATCGGCCCTTGCCGAGCTTGCCGCCATCCATGCCCACGCCATGCGCGACGCGGCCCAGAAAATACACGCCACTCACCGCCCACAGCCAGGTCGGCGCGGGGCTGCCGCTATGCGCCAATTCGATGGCACCGATCAGAACCAACACAAAGGGCGCTGATTCGATATAATTGCTATGCGCACGCATCCGGCGGATCACGGCTTCATTGCCGCCATCGCCGATGGAAACATTCTGGCTATGGCGCACTTGGCCGACGCGCAGCGCCAGCCAGAAATTCACAATTGCGGCAACGCCGGCAAAGGTCATGGTCACGGGCAAAATCATTGTCTATTCCCCTCCTATTGGGTGGCGCGGTGCTGCCACAAGGCCGATGCGCTTGCAACGGCGGGAATTTTGGCTATACGCGCGCCTTCGCCTGTCGGCCCAGAGATTCGGACCATCCGAACTTTGAAGCTGTGCAGAAAACTGTGATCACTCAACGTACAAGGTGCCGAAATGGCCGTCCCTAAAAGAAAAACCTCGCCGTCACGGCGGAACATGCGTCGCAGCCACCACGCGCTGACGGCCACCACTTTTCAGGAATGCCCCAATTGTGGCGAACTGAAGCTGCCGCACAATCTGTGCCAGTCCTGTGGTCATTATAACGGCCGCGAGATCGTCGCTGCGGCTGACTGATCCCGCCGCCTAAACTGGGGGAGCCGGGGCCTGTGGCCGAAGCGCCGCGTATCGCAATTGACGCCATGGGGGGCGACGAAGGGCTGGCCATCATGCTGGCCGGCGTTGCTTTGGCCCGGCGTCAATGGCCTGGCCTCACCTTTGATCTGGTCGGCGACGAAGCCGCGATCAAGGCCGCGCTTGATCATCACCCCAATCTGCGCGCCGCGTCGGACATCATCCACGCACCCGAAACCATCG
>JAHEGQ010000040.1 GCA_024645025.1 Sphingomonadaceae bacterium | reverse complement strand
CATGTTGAGCGCGACGATGCAGGGCAGGCCCTGCCCAATCAGTTCAATCGCAAAGCGCAAATGATTGTCCAAATTGCCCGCGTCGACCACAATGATCAGCGCGGCGGGGCGGCGTTCACCTGCCTGACGGCCCATCACAACATCGCGCGTCACGGCCTCATCCGGGCTGCTTGGCGTCAGGCTGTAAGTGCCGGGCAGATCGACCAGCTCCACCGGCCGCCCATCGGCCAGCGCCCATCGGCCGGAATGCCGTTCCACCGTGACGCCGGGATAGTTGCCGGTTTTCTGGCGCGCGCCGGTCAGCGCGTTGAACAGGGCGCTTTTGCCCGCATTGGGATTGCCGACCAGCGCGACCAAGGGAAGCGCGGTCATAGCGGCGCGACCTCTATGGCAGCGGCATGGGTGGCCCGGATGGCGACCGTCATCCTCCCGACGCGCACGGCCAGCGGATCCTTGAACAACAGCCAGCCGCGGTGGAGCGGCTCCACCTCCACGCCCGCATCAAAGCCCAAGCACCGCAGGCGATGCCCTTCGGCGTCGCTGAGGCACGACCAGTCAATCTGCGTGATCCGCGCGATGCTGTTCAGGGGCAGTTGATCGAGATGCAAACGGTTTCCAATGGTCTTTGGCCTGTGCGGCGCGTTTCTAGTTGCGATTGATTATCATTTACGAAGTTAAAAAGCGAGTCCCAATCAGTGCGCGGGATAGCGCAAGCGCCCCAGAAAGCGGGCCATGGAAAAATGGCGGATGCTGCCCGCTGTCCATTTGGCCTTGGCCTTTTCAAAACGCATGATCCCTTCGATCCGGCGGGCCAGAAAGGCGCGCGTCTCTGCCCCGCCTTCGCTCTCGTCATTGACAAAGACCAGCAGCGTCGCGGCATAGACAGACCCCAAGATCGCACGCTTGGTATAATGGTTGTAATCGGCGGCTGTATCGCCGGCGGCGCGCCACATCTGGTCCGCCGCGCGCCAGCCAAGGCGCGCGGCAAGCGCGGCATTTTTGGGGTTGGCAAGGATTGCTTGTGCCCGCCGCAGTGCCTCCCGATGTGGCGCTAGGATCGCTAACCGCGCCTCGACAAGGGCTGTGATCCGGTCGCGGATTTTCATCGCTGCCAGCGTTTCGGGGGGTAACGCATCCAGCATCGCCCGATCAATGGTCGCAAACCAAGCATCGATCATGTGCGTTGCGCCATCGGCAAAGGCCAGCCGCGCGACATCGCGGTCAAGGCCGATGCGGTCTGCGGTTGCGTCAAGCGCGGTTGGGGTCCAGCCATCAAAGGCGGCATCGCTGGGAAGGTCTGCGGCCAGCACGGCGCGCAAATCCTCCAGCGTCTTGTCTTGATACGGATCAACCACGGCCAAAAGCGCCTTCCCAGCAATAAGGTGACAGAGTCCAGATGGAATGTTAGGTAGACGTCGTCAATCAATGCATCAACTTATGGGGGTTGTCTCAATGGCGAAATTTTTTGGAAACCTGAATGCGGTCCTGGTGGCAGGCCTTGTTCTGATGCTCGCCATCCTCTTTGGCGTGCAGGGTAATGTCGATGGCAATTACCTGTGGCGCTGGGCGCACGTGATCTCGGGCATCATGTGGATCGGCCATCTTTACTATTTCAATTTCACGCAGATTCCGACCATGCCGAAAATCCCGGCAGAACTGAAGCCGGGCGTGTCGAAGCACATCGCCCCAGCGGCGCTTTTCTGGTTCCGTTATGGCGCGCTTGCGACCATCGCAACGGGTCTGGTTGTCGCTATTCAGGCGGGCTACGCCCATCAGGCCTTCACGCTGCAGCCGCCGTTCCGCACGATCGGGATCGGGATGTGGCTGGCGCTGATCATGGGCTTCAACGTCTGGTTCGTGATCTGGCCAAACCAGAAAAAGGCGCTGGGCCTTGTGGAAGCGGACGATGCCACCAAGGCGAAGGCTGCCACCACGGCGATGATGTTCAGCCGCACCAATACGCTGCTGTCGATCGCCATGCTGTACTGCATGATCTCGGCCGAAGGCGGCTATTGATCCTTTGATCGGTCGGGCTGGCGCACCAAGATCAGCGCCAGCCCGATCATCACGGCCCCGACGATATCAACGGGGGCCAGCGTCTCTCCGTAGCTGATCCAGCCCATGGTGGCCGAAACGACGGGCTGCGTCAGCAGCGCCAGCCCAAAGACCAACGGGCTTACACGCCCAAGCGCATACACCATCATCCCTTGTCCCAAGAGCTGGCTGACCACGGCGAGCGCGATGACGGGCGTCCAGTTGATCGGCAGGATGCGTTCCCCCAAGGCCAAGGCGATGGCGAGCAGCGGCAAGATGGTCGCTAGGGTGGACCAGCTCAGCAAGGTCCAGCTCGGCAGGCTGGCACGGGCTTGGGCGATCAGCACCAGATAGCCCGTATAGCACAGCCCGGCCGCGAGGCAGAGCATATCGCCCACCAGATGCGCGCGGCTCAACTCGGCAGAGCGTCCCACCAAAAGGATTGCGCCCAAGGCCGCCAGCGCAAAGGCAAAGCCTTCGCGCCGACTGGGCAGGCTGCGCGTGACCAAATAGCCCCAGATCGGGAAGAACAGGCTCGCCGCATTGGCAAACAATGTGGCGTTGCCCATTTTGGTTTTCAAAATGCCGATATGCCAGGCGGCGAGATCGACCGCGAAGAAGAGCGCGGAAAAGACCATCGTTGCATAAATCGCCCGGCTGGGCAGCAAGAGCGGCTGGCGCCGCGCGGCCGTGATCACAAACAGCACCGGGGCCGCCAGCGCCATGCGCCACATGGCAGACGCGCTGGGCCCCACATCGGCCAGGCGGACAAGCCATGGCCCAAAGGCAAGAGCAAAATTGCCCAAAAGCAGTGCAGCCAAAACAGCGAAGCGACTGCCCCGGTCTGGTCCTGTGCGCGAAGGTTGCGGTTGCGTGTTCCCCATTCGCTCCATATCCCGAACCCCGACTCACAAAGCAACACAACAGGGAAACTGCATGTCCAATCTTTTTGACCCCATTGATTTGGGGGCCATAAACTGCCCGAACAGGATTTTGATGGCGCCGCTGACGCGCGGGCGCGCCAGCCCGGGCCACATCCCCAATGATCTGATGCGGCTCTATTACGAGCAGCGGGCTTCTGCCGGCCTGATCATCTCGGAAGCCACGGGGATTTCGCAAGAAGGCCTGGGCTGGCCCTCGGCCCCCGGCATCTGGACCGACGCACAGACCGACGGCTGGAAACCGATTACTGAGGCCGTCCATAAAGCGGGCGGGCGCATTATTCTGCAGCTGTGGCACATGGGTCGGTTGGTCCATTCCAGCTTTAACAATGGCGCACCGGGCGTGTCGGCATCGGCCACCACGGGCCCGGGCCATGCCTATACCGCAACCGGCAAGCAGCCGCTGGAAGAGGCGCGCGCGCTTCGTCTGGATGAAATGCCGCGCGTTGTTGCCGATTATGTGAAGGCCGCCGAAAACGCCAAAAAGGCAGGCTTTGACGGTGTGCAGATTCACAGCGCCAATGGCTATCTGCTCGACCAGTTCTTGCGTGATAATTCAAACTTCCGCGACGATGATTATGGGGGCTCGATCGAAAACCGCATCCGCCTGACAACCGAAGTAACGGCAGCCGTTGCCAGTGTTTGGGGCGCGGACCGCGTTTCGGTGCGGCTGTCGCCCAATGGTGATTCGCAAGGCGTGGATGATAGCAACCCAGAAAGCCTGTTCACGGCTGCCGCAGCTGCGCTGCAAAAGATTGGCATCGGTTTTCTGGAACTGCGCGAACCCGGCCCGGACGGCACCTTTGGCCGCACCGATGTGCCCAAGCAATCGCCCGCCATTCGCCGCGTCTTTACCAACCCGTTGGTCCTGAACTCGGACCTGACGGCCCAAAGCGGCGCGGCACTGGTTGAAACGGGGCAGGCGGACGCCGTCAGCTATGGCCGACCGTTCATTTCCAACCCGGACCTTGTGGAACGCATCCGCGACGGCAAGGCGTGGACCGAAACCAATATGGCGACTTGGTATTCGGCAGGACCCGAAGGCTATACCGATTATCCAGCGGCGGGCTGATTAGAGATCCGGCCTTCCCCCACCCCCTCCCGGCTGCGGGAGGGGAGCGGGGCTTGGAAGAAACCCCTTCATGTGCTCCGGCGCAGGCCGGAGCCTAGGGTCATTTGCGCGAAAGTTGGAACGGTCTGACCGCCTTCTCGGCTCCGGCCTGCGCCGGAGCACCGCGTCATTCGGAAGCCTTAGGCGTCAAACTGGCTCTTCAGCTCCAGAAGCGCGATCGCGGCCTTGGCGGCCTCGCCCCCCTTGTCCTTTTGCTTGGGGTCGGCACGGACAAGCGCCTGCGCCTCATTTTCGACTGTCAGGATGCCGTTGCCGATGGCGATGCCGTCCATGGTCAGCGCCATGATCCCGCGTGCGCTTTCGCCTGCCACGATTTCAAAATGATAGGTCTCGCCGCGGATCACAACGCCAATGGCGACAAAGCCATCATAGCGGCCGCTTTCCGCGGCCAGCGCAATCGCGCCCGGAATTTCCAGCGCGCCGGGGACGGTGATGACGTCTGCATTGTGCCCCTCTGCTTCAAGAGCGGCCTGCGCGCCTGCGACCAGCATATCATTCAGATGGTCGTAAAATCGGGCTTCGACGATGAGAAAACGGGCCATAATTACGCCTCCGGAATGGGGCGTTCGCCCACGATGTTGATGCCATAGCCTTCAATGCCGACGACGTGGCGATGTGAATTGGTCAGCAGCACCATGTCGTGAATGCCAAGATCTGCCAGAATTTGCGCGCCGATACCGTAATTGCGCAGGTCCATTTCCGGTGGCTTGCCGCTGGCGGCGCTGATCTCGCGCGTCAGTTGGTCGGGCTCGCTGGGCATCAGCAGGACGATGACGCCCGCCCCCACTTTGCCAATTTCGGCCATGGCGCGTTGCAGCGTGCGCTTGCGCGGGCCGGGGGCCCCCAAGACATCGGAAAAGATCGACATGCCGTGCATCCGAACCAGCGTGGGTTCGCCGGCGATGACTTTGCCCTTTTGCAGCACGATGTTGACCGAGCCATCGACGCGGTTGCGATAGGTCTTGGCGGTCCATTCCCCGCCATAATCGGACACAAAGGGCGCTTCGGACACGCATTCCACCAAATGGTCATGCTTGCGGCGATATTCGATCAAATCGCGGATCGTGCCCATCTTCAGATTGTGCATCCGCGCGAAGGAGACAAGGTCATCCATCCGCGCCATGGTGCCATCATCCTTCATGATCTCGCAGATCACGCCCGACGGATTGAGCCCGGCCAGCCGCGAAATATCGACCGCCGCTTCGGTATGCCCGGCGCGGACCAAGACGCCGCCATCGCGCGCGATCAGCGGAAAGACATGACCCGGCGTAACGATATCGTCGCGGCCCTTGGACGCATCAATCGCCACCGATACGGTGCGTGCCCTGTCGCCTGCGGAAATGCCCGTGGTCACGCCCTCGCGCGCCTCAATAGAGGTGGTGAAGGCGGTTTCGTGCCGCGTGCCATTGGCGCGGCTCATTAATTCAAGCCCCAGCTCATCGACGCGCTTCTTGGTCAGCGTCAGGCAGATCAGCCCCCGGCCATGGGTGGCCATGAAGTTGATGGCATCGGGCGTTGCCATTTGCGCCGGGATCACAAGATCGCCCTCATTTTCCCGATCTTCATCATCGACAAGGATGAACATCCGGCCGTTGCGCGCTTCCTCGATAATCTCTTCGATGGGCACGAGCGCGGGCGCATCGTCTGTTGCGAACAAATAGGCTTCGAGCTTGCGGAGCGTGTCCGCCGTTGGGTTCCAATCCGGTTGATCCAGATCGCGCAGCGTATTGGCGTGAAGGCCGGCGGCGCGGGCGAGACCGGACCGGGAAAGCCCGCCCTCGGTCACAAGCTTGCGAAGCTTTTCGATAAGTTGAGTCGACATCCCAAGACTAGATCACACCATAATGTGATCGTCAAGCACTTGAATCACATCAATGTGAACAGGCTTAGCGGGCGGCCTCAAACCGCTCCCGCATCCGCGCAAGGTAACGTGCCAGCACGTCAATCTCGATATTGACCGACTGGCCTTGCGTCAGATCGCCCAACGCCGTGACGGCCCAAGTATGCGGGATGATGTTCAGCCCAAAGGTCGCGCTGCCATCGGCAGTGTCCGCCACGCTGTTGACCGTCAGCGACACGCCATCCATCGTGACGGAGCCCTTGGCCGCGATGAAGGGTGCAATCTCTGCCCCCACCGTCACCGTTACACGATGCGAATCGCCTTCCGGGGTGATCGCGGCAATCGTCCCGACGCCATCGACATGGCCCGTCACAATATGGCCGCCCAGTTCGTCACCAATCTTCAGCGCGCGCTCCAGATTCAGGCGATGACCTTCGGCCCACATATTGGCCGCTGTCTTGGACAGCGTTTCTGCCGAGGCGTCGACGGCAAACCAGTCCGCACCTTTATCAACCACGGTCAGGCAGACGCCTGAACAGGCAATGGACGCGCCCAGATCAACGCCCGCCATGTCATAGCCGCAGCGGATCACAAGACGCAGGTCGCCGCGCTTGTCCGCCTTGGTGATGGTGCCGATGTCGGTAATGATGCCGGTAAACATGGTTGCGCCCCTTTTCAGGCTCGCTCGTAAACCTCAAGCTGGTCCTTGCCAAGCGGGCGTGCGTCGACGCGCTGCCATTGGCCGTGGGCCGCGCCCAGTTCTGCCAATCCAATGTCGCCCAGGCAGGGCTTACCACTGCCGATCAAAATGGGCGCGCGATAGATCATCAGCCGATCCACCAGCCCGGCTTTCAAAAAGGCAGAGGCCGCGCCCGCGCCGCCTTCGATGAGGAGGTAGGGGACGCCCGCCAGCGTCTTGATGGCATCGGGGTTGGGCAGCGCCATCCAGCCGTCCGGCGCGGTCTGACGCGTCAGCACGGCGCGGGCCGGGCTGCGACCTTCAAGGCCGGGCAAGCGGACATCCAGCCGGGGGGCATCGGCCTTTACCGTCCCGCTTCCGACAAGGATGATATTGGATCGAGCACGCTCCAAATGGCCATGTGCGCGGGCCGCGTCGCTTGTGATCCAGCGGCTTGTGCCATCGGCCAGGGCAATTTGCCCATCGAGCGAAGTCGCCAGCTTTAACGTCACAAAGGGGCGACCCTGCGCCTGCTGCATCAGCCAGCCGGCCATGGTGCGCCGCGCGGCATCGGCCATCAGACCGGCCTCCACCAAAAGGCCCGCTGCCCGCATGCGGGCGATGCCTTGCCCATGGGTGCGCGGATCGGGATCGGTCAGCGCGATCACGACGCGGGCAACGCCAGCGGCAATCAGGCTGTCGGCACAAGCTGGCCCCCGCGCGCTGTGATGGGCGCACGGCTCCAAAGTCACATAAGCAGTCGCGCCGAAAGCGGCGGGGCCCGCGGCGGCCAGTGCCATGGCTTCGGCATGGGGGCGCCCGCCGGTCTGGGTCCAGCCCCGGCCGATGATGCGCCCGTCCTTCACAAGGACGCAGCCCACATTGGGGTTGGGGCCGCTCCGGGCTTTGCCCCGTTCCGACAGGGCCAGCGCCGCAGCCATCAACCGCGCGTCAGATTGGGGCGTCAAAGGCCCCATGCGTCCAGCTTCTTTTCCATTTCCTTGAAGGGACGCCGGTTGGCCTCAAGGATTTTCTGCCGCTCCGCCTCGTCAGCCGCACGCTGCTTGGCGTCGATTTTCTGTTGGGCAATGATCTGCGCATCGGTCCGGTTGGGATCCAGCTTTTGCACATAAACGATCTTGGGCGGGCGATATTCCATCGGCACGGCATCTAGATAGAAGAGCGCAACGAAAAAAAGCGGGATCGCCGCCGACAAAAACGCAAAGCCAATTTGGTGGCGGGCCCGCGTTCGGAAAAAAGTTACCAGATCACGCAGCGCAACCTTGGGGCTGGACGGGCGAGGCAGAATAGACATGGTGCAAAGATAGGGCCTTGGGGCCTGATGCGCTAGCCCGTGCGCGCGCAGGCTTAACCGGCCGCCGCGCGCAGCCGGGCGATGGCCCGTTCTTTGCCGATCAGCGGCAGCAGTGCCTTCATGTCTGGCCCATGGTCTTGCCCAGTCAGCGCTTGGCGCAGCGGCAGGAACAACGGCTTGCCCTTGCGGCCGGTTTTTTCTTTCAGCGCCTCGGTCAATTGCGGCCAGGGATCGCCCGCCCAATCGAGCGTTTCGGCGACCGTTGCCGCGTCGATCAAATAGGCCTTGTCCTCTGCCGCAATCTGGGCGGCAATGGTTCCCGTCACCACGGCCCACCAATCCCCGACATCAGCCAGCGTTGCGATATTGGGGCGGATGGCCTGCCATGCGGCGTCATCCACGCCCTCTGGCAGCCGACTGGCCACCGCGGCAAATTCTGTCTGGTGCAGGATTTTGGCGTTAAGCTGGGCAAGTTCTTCTTCATCAAAGCGCGCCGGTGCCCGGCCGAAATGCCCAAAATCAATGCTCGCAACCAAGGGCGCGACATCGGTGACCGGCTCAATCGGCTGGCTTGTCCCCAACCGCGCCAGCAACGACAGGATCGCCATGGGTTCGATCCCGCGGTCGCGAAAATCGGCCATGCCCAGCGAGCCCAGCCGCTTGGACAATTTGCCCTCGCTGCCTGTCAGCAGCGCTTCATGCGCGAAGTGCGGGACGGGGGCACCCAAGGCGGCAAACATCTGGATCTGCGTGGCCGTATTCGTCACATGGTCTTCGCCGCGCACAACATGGGTGACGCCCATATCGATATCATCAATGGCGGAGGGCAGCATATAAAGCCAACTGCCATCAGCGCGGCGGATGACGGGGTCAGACAGCAGCTTGGGGTCAAAATGCTGCGGTCCGCGAATCAAATCGACCCACTCAATCGGTGTGTCGTGATCCAGCTTGAAGCGCCAATGCGGCACTCGGCCTTCGGGGATGGGGGCATCTGGGTCTTTGCGTTCATAAACCGGCGGCAACCCGCGACCCAGCAGCACCTTGCGGCGCAGGTCCAGTTCTTCGGGGGTTTCGTAACAGGCGTAAACGCGCCCCGCCGCCTTCAGCGCCTCAAATTGCTTTTCATACAGATCAAAGCGCTGGGATTGGCGCGCTTCTGCATCCCATGAGAGGCCCAGCCAGTCAAGGTCGGCGCGGATGCCGTCCACATAGTCTTCGCGCGACCGTTCCAGATCGGTGTCGTCGATCCGCAGCAGGAAGCGCCCGCCATGCTTGCGCGCCCACAGCCAGTTGTGCAGCGCGGTGCGGACATTGCCGATATGAAGATGGCCCGTCGGGGACGGCGCAAAGCGGGTGACGATGGACGTTTGGGTCATGATCCGCCTTTCCCCGAATGGGGCCCTCGGATCAAGCGGCGAGTTACGATTAGGCGGCTTTCATCGCTGAAAGGGGTAAGGCAACCGCTTCGAGCGTTGAAAGATCGATATGCTTCGACGCGTGGTCGATGTCCAAACCAATCACGCTGCCATCTGCGCCAATATCGGCATTCAACCCATCCGCGATTTCGCGCACTTCCGCGCCGATGCCCGCTTTCAGCTCGATGTAGAGGCTGTCTGTTTCAGCATAATAATGTATTTTCATTGTTCCACTCACCTGAAATTGCGATCAAAAAAGGCATTATGGATCGTCGAGCCGTCTTCCAGCGTAATCACACGTAAGATGCGCGCATCGGGCTCGCCCGGCAAGAACGCTTTCCCCCAATATCGAATGCGCCCATCTTCTTGCGCATGTTTTCGTAAAGGATGGCGCACCACCTGAAGGCACATATCCAGAGTGATATAGGGGCGCTTGCGGATGACCTACTCTTCAAAATAGCGGGTCGTCTGCATGGTCTTAAGCCGTTCTGAAAGCGTTGGTGATGGGGTAGCGGCGGTCGCGGCCGAAATTGCGTTTGCCCAGCTTGACGCCCGGCGGGGCCTGACGGCGTTTATATTCGGCAAGGCACAATAGTCGTTCGATGCGGGCGACTTCGGCACGGTCAAAGCCCCGCGCGGCGATATCGTCCACCGACAATTCCTCTTCCACCAGCCCCATTAGAATGGCGTCGAGCACGGGGTAATCGGGCAAGGAATCGGAATCTTTCTGGTCGGGGCGCAATTCAGCGCTGGGCGGCTTTGTGATGATCCGATCCGGCATGACGGGTCCGTCGGGGCCAAGACCGAGCCTCGGCTTGTTGGCATTGCGCCACCGGGCCAGCGCGAACACCGTCATCTTATAGGCGTCTTTGATGGGGTTATAGCCCCCCGCCATGTCGCCATAGATGGTGGCATAGCCGACGGACATTTCGCTCTTATTGCCGGTGGTCATCAGCATATGACCAAATTTGTTGGACAAGGCCATCAAGCTGACGCCGCGAATGCGGGACTGGAGGTTTTCCTCCGTAATATCCACAGGCTTATCCGCAAAAATATCCCCCAACATCCCGCCAAAAGCCTCGACGGCCGGGGCAATGGGCACGGTATCGATCCGGCACCCCAACAGGCGGGCGGCATCGGCGGCATCCTCTAAGCTGTCGGTGCTGGTATAGCGGCTGGGCAGCATGACGCACCACACCCGCTCGGCCCCAAGGGCATCGACCGCAATTGCCGCACAGATCGCGCTATCGATCCCGCCCGACATCCCCAGAACAACGCCGGGAAAGCGGTTGGTATTCACATAATCACCCAGGCCCATCATCATGGCGTGCCAGGTATCGCCGGGTGCGGGTTCCAGCGCGCACAGCGCACCCGGTTGGCAGTGCCAGCCAGATGCGGTCTTCTCCCAAACGGTCATGCGCACATCTTCCTCCCAATCCGGGAGTTGATGAACCATGGCCCCATCGCCGTTCATGACAAAAGACGCGCCGTCGAACACCAGCTCATCCTGCCCGCCCACCCGGTTCAGATAGGCGATGGCAAGGCCGGTTTCCGCCACGCGCGCGCCGACGACCTTGGACGCGCGATAGTCATCCTTGTCGATTTCATAGGGGCTGCCATTGGGCACGATCAGCAAATCGGCCCCCTTGGCCTTCAGATGCGCCGCAACCGCGGGGAACCAGACGTCCTCGCAAATCGGCACGCCAATCTTCACGCCGCGAAAATCAATTGGCTCGGGCAGCGGGCCGGGGCGGAAATGGCGCTTTTCATCAAAAGTGCCGTAATTGGGCAATTCATGCTTGGTGCGGATTGCAATAATCTGGCCACCGTCCAGCAACGCCACGGCATTATAGAGCGCGCCCGCCGCATCCTTATGCAGCGTTCCCACAAGCATCGCCGGGCCGCCATCGGCCGTGGCTGTGGCGAGCCGCTGCAATTCAGCCTGCGCGCGCACGGCAAGCGCGGGCTTTTCGATCAGGTCTTCGGCGGGATAGCCGATCAGCTGCATCTCGGGAAAAACGATCAGGTCCGCATGCGGCACGGCCGCCCGGCGCGCCAGCATGGCATCGGCATTGCCCGCCAGATCGCCCACCCGTTGGGCGGTTTGTGCCAAGGCTATGGTAAGACGCGTGGTCATGGTGTCTTCTCTATGGGCGGCGGCGGCGCGGCGCAATCGCCCATCGCGCAACAATAATCCCCTTCCCTGAGCGCGCCCTGCGCTTTAAGGGAGCGCCCATTCCTTTGCGGGCGGGGACCGATTCATGAAACTCATCACGGGCAATTCCAACACCCAATTGGCGCAGGCGATCGCAGATTACTGCGAATTGCCGCTCACCAAGGCCAGTGTTCGGCGCTTTGCGGATGAGGAAGTCTTTGTCGAAATTCAGGAAAATGTTCGCGGCGAAGACGTGTTCGTTATCCAGTCGACCAGCTATCCCGCCAATGACAATTTGATGGAATTGCTGATCATCTGTGATGCGCTGCGCCGCGCCTCGGCCAAGCGGATCACGGCTGTTGTTCCTTATTTCGGCTATGCCCGGCAGGATCGCAAACCCGGACCACGCACCCCGATTTCGGCGAAACTGGTCGCGAACCTGATCACTACCGCTGGCGCCAATCGCGTGCTTTCGGTGGATCTGCACGCCGGCCAGATTCAGGGCTTTTTCGATATTCCGACGGATAATCTTTTCGGGGCCCCCGTTATGTCCGCCGATATTCAGGCGCGCTTTGGCGATCGCAATATCATGGTGATTTCGCCCGACGTGGGCGGGGTGGTGCGTGCGCGCTCGCTCGCGAAGCGGCTGGACAATGCCCCGCTTGCCATTGTCGACAAGCGTCGCGAACGCGCGGGCGAATCAGAGGTGATGAATATCATCGGCGATGTTGAAGGCCGTTTCTGCATCCTGATCGACGATATTGTCGATTCGGCGGGTACTTTGTGCAACGCCGCCGCCGCGCTGAAGGCGGCCGGCGCGGAAGAGGTTGTCGCTTATTGCACGCATGGCGTTTTGTCTGGCGGTGCTGTGGCGCGGGTAGAAGGTTCTGAATTGCTGGAACTCGTCGTCACCGATTCGATTGGCGCATCCGACGCCGCCAAGGGCGCGGCCAAGATCCGCCATCTGACGATTGCGCCGCTTCTGGGTGAAGCGATTAAGCGCATCGCGGATGAAAGCTCCGTCTCCAGCTTGTTCGATTAAGCGGTGGTCGCGTAAACGGCGTTCAGCCCGCCAGCGGACCTTCAAAGCGGTCCGCAAAAATCATGCGGCCCGGGCCCAAGCGGCCCAAAACTTCAAACAAGCTGTCATAGGAAAAGGCAAAACAGCCTTCACTGCGGCCCAGCTTGCCCATGGTGCGGATGCGATCCGGATTGGCATAATCCGCGCCGTGCATCACAATTGCCCGGTTTTCGGCATTGCAATTATCTGGGTCCAGACCCGCCAGTCGGACAGACAGGCCGTGCTTACCCTCATAATAATTGCGCGTGACATAGGCGCCGCGCGATGTGGCGTTCGAACCATAGGTATTCGAAAAGGCTTTAAGCCAGCCATCATGCTGCGGGTCAGAACCGCGGCCATGCGTCACGTAAAAATGCTTCACGTCACCCGTCAGCATATCGAGGATGAAAAAGCGTGGCTCAGCCGAGGGCATCGAAAAATCTGCCAAGGCAACGACGTCATGCGAGGGGACATGAGAACCCACACGATCCAGTTCCCGCCGGGCGATTTGCAGCAAGCGCGTGTCCGTGGGGGAGGCAAAGGCCCGCGCCGGCAGCAGGGCCGCGGCGGCAGTCGCCACCGACCCAGCCAACATTTGGCGGCGGCCAATCTGGGCAGTCAGAATCGTTTTCATCGCCGCGCTGATAGGCCGCTCCTGTGGATAAAGTCGACCCAGAAGCGGCGAACCGCGCGTTTTGAGCGGCGATCAGAAACGGGTGACGAGGGTGATCCGGGCGTTCATCGGCGCCCCGGTGGAGATATTGTTATCCGTATGCGCGGTTGGGAAATAGCGGGCATTGGTGATATTTTCGACATTCACCTGCGCCTGAATGCCAGGCCGGATTGTCAGGAAAAGGGCGGCATCCAGCCGCGTATAGCTGGGCAGATCGACGGCATTGCTGATCGTCGCAAAGGCGCGGGACTGGTGGTAAAGGCCAAGACCCAAGCCGAGACGCGGGCTAAGGTCCACCCGGTTCCACAGGCTCAGCTGGTGATGCGGCACCTGCGCAACGCGGCGGCCGGCTGGCCCTGCCGTCGTCGCAGACAGGATTTTGGCCTCGGTATAGGCATAGCCCATCACCGCTTGCCACTGGCGGGTCAAATGTCCGGTCAGACTGATTTCCAGCCCCTTGGCCCGTTGCATCCCCGTCAGCACGATGGATCCGGGCAGCGGGCCTGCCGCGCGGGTGTTGCTGCGATCCAGCTGATACAGGGCCGCTGCAACCCCCAGATCAGGCCGGATATCCCATTTGGCGCCCAATTCGTAATTGTCGAAGCTTTCGGGCTTCAGGGCCGCTGTTGTGGCATCCAAAGACGTGAACTGGTCGCCCGATTGCGGCAAAAAGGACCGGGTGTAGCTGGCATAAATGGACGCTTTGGGTGCAGGCTTCCAGACCAGCCCGGCGCGGGGTGACCACAAGGTATCGGCCCGGCGGAAGCGCGCTTGCGAAAACAGGTTGGTGACCGCAAGGTCAAAATGATCATAGCGCAAGCCCAAGATCAGATCGACATGATCGCTCAGCGACATCTGATCTTGCAGATAGGCGGAATTTTGGCGCAGCGTGCTTGCGACCTTGCGGTTGCCATTGCCTTGAGGCCCGGCAATGAAAAATGGCGTCGGGATCGCCAGCGGCAGCGCAAAATCAATCACGGCCCGTCGATTGGCCGCACTGGGGTCAGTTGCGCTGAAATAGCCCGTGATCCGCTCATTATCGGTATCCTGGCTTGTGTGCTCCACTCCAACCAGAATTTCATGGCCGATCGGCCCGGTTTGGTGCTGCCACACCAGATTGGCTTGCGCGATCAGATTGTCGCGCACCGTTGGGTCGCGATAGGCTTCAATGCCGACCTGCCCATTGGCGACGGGCGTGGCCGCATAGGCATTTGTATAAATCTTGTCGTAACGAGCATAAAGCGCGCTGACATTTGCCTTGAGCGTGTCGGTCAACTCGGTCTGGGCCCGAAGCGTTGCCATATGGGCGGTGATGTCCGCACGATTCGTGCCTTCAACCCCGAAAAAGAGGTCGCGATATCCCTTTAAGGGCGCACCGGCTTGTGACGGGATGCCGCGATCCACGTCGCGCGCATCGCGAACATATTCATAGCCCACCTGCACGCGCGTTGGGCCAGCTTCCCAGCCCAGCACGGGGTTAATGGCATAACGATGGCCGGAAAAGCCATCGCGGTGATTGGCAAGTCCTTCATAATAGGCGTTTACACGCACTGCCGCATTACCCCCCAACGCCAGATTATGATCGACGCTGGCATACCAGCTGCCAAAACTATTAGCGGAGGCGGTGGCGCTGGCCTTGTTGCTGCCCGCGATAGCCGACTTGGTCACGCGGTTGATAATGCCGCCCCCACCGCCGCGGCCAAAGATCATGGCATTGGGGCCCTTATGCACTTCCACCTGATCGATATTGTAGAAGCTGCGATAATATTGCGCGTCGTCGCGCAGCCCGTCGACGAAGAAATCTGCAGTCGACGCATTGCCGCGCAGCGTCACCTGATCGCGATGGCCTTCGCCCTGCCCGGCAGAAGCGCCGGGGATGTGGCGGACCAGATCGGCAATGCTGAGAATGGCCTCATCGCGCAACTGGCGTTCGGTCATGACGGCAATGGATTGCGGCACGTCAAGAAGGGGGGTGTCGGTCTTGGTGGCACTGGTCGTTGAAATGGCCCGATAGCCGTCCAGATAGCCGGTGACGATAATCGGCTGATCGTCTGCGGCCTCTGCGGCATGGGCGACGCCGATGCTGCTTAGGCAAAGGGCAGTGGAAATCACCAGAAAACGGGGCATGACGAGGCTTTCAACTCACAATTGCAAATGATTCGCAATCAACTGTGAATGGATCAGTAATGATAATCATTCGCAATTGCAAGGAAGGGATAGATGATTTCCTTGCGCCAAAGACTGGGATAAAAGGGGCGCAAAGGAGACGCACATGAAAGCGACCATCTGGCATAACCCAAATTGCGGCACCTCGCGCAAAACGCTTGAGATCCTGCGCGAAACACCGGGCGTTGAGGTTGACGTGATTGAATACCTCAAAACCCCGCCGACACGGGAAACGCTGGCGGCGCTGTATCAAGCCGCGGGCATCACGCCGCGACAGGGGTTGCGCACCCGCGGATCGCCAGCGGAAGAATTGGGGTTGCTGGACGCGGATGATGATACCATCCTTGATGCGATGGCCCGCGAACCGATCCTGATCGAACGGCCTCTGGTCCGCACCGACAAGGGGGTGCGGTTGTGCCGTCCCCAAGATCTGGTCCGCGATTTGCTGTAACGCGCTTAAGAACCACAAAAAGAGGAGGCCAGAATGCGGATCTTGAAGCGGGCGGCCATCATTCTTGCCCTGATGCTGATGGCGGGTCTGGCCTTGGGCTATACGCCCGACACCGATCCTGTGGCGATGCGCGCCAAATATGCCAGCGGGGCGAGCCAGTTCATCACGCTCAGTCCCGGCCTGACGGTCCATGTCCGCGATCAAGGGCCGCGCAATGGCCCTGCGCTGGTTCTGCTCCACGGGTCCAACGCCGCGCTGCAAAGCTGGGAGCCTTGGGTCGCCCGCTTGCAAGACCGCTATCGCCTGATCACGCTGGATCTTCCGGGGCATGGCCTGACCGGCGCCAGCCCCACCGGGCGTTATGATACCCGGAGTTATGCGGATGTGGTCGATGGCGTGATGCAGAAGCTGGGCGTCCCCCATGCCATTATCGGCGGTAATTCCATGGGCGGCGGCGTTGCCTGGACCTATGCCTTGGCGCACCCCGCCAAGGTTGACGGGCTGGTGTTGGTCGATGCAGCCGGCGCGCCGAACCAAGCCTCGCGCAAAATGCCCATTGGCTTTCGCCTCGCCCGACTGCCCGTTGCGCGCGATCTTGCCCGCGTCATCACGCCGCGGCGCCTGTTTGCGGCCAGCCTCAAAACATCCGTTTACGACCCTCGTTTTGTGACGGACCCGATGGTCGACCGATATTGGGAACTGAACCGCTACCCCGGCAACCGCCGCGCCACCAGCGTTTCGCGCAGGCGGCCACCAACCGCCCGGCCGATGCGGCGCAATTGGCCCGCCTTAAAATGCCTGTCCTCATCCTATGGGGGACGGAAGATAATCTGATCCCTGTGGCGGCAGCGAAATGGTTTCATCAGGCGATGCCGGGTTCAACGTTGATCCTGTATCCGCAAACGGGCCATTTGCCGATGGAAGAGCGGCCCGACCAAACCGCCCGCGACCTGCGGGGCTGGATGGAAAAGGCCGTGCCGGCAGCGCCCGCCGCGTGACAGCCGCGCTAGAGCCGGACCTGTTGCTCCGGGCCTATGCCATGGGCGTTTTTCCCATGGCCGATGATCGCCATGATGAAACAATCTATTGGGTCGAACCGAAGAAACGCGCCATCCTTCCGCTGGACGGGTTCCACCTCTCACGCTCGCTGCGCAAGACGCTGAAATCAGGACGGTTTGAAACAAGCCTGAACCGGGCCTTCCCGCAGGTTATCCATGGCTGCGCCGCCCCCGCGGCGGACCGGCCCGGGACATGGATCAACCATGTGATCGAAACTGCGGTGCTGCAACTGCACGCCCGTGGCCATGCCCATTCCATCGAAACATGGCAGGATGGGGAATTGGTGGGCGGCCTTTACGGGATCAGTTTGGGCCGCGCCTTTTTTGGGGAGAGCATGTTCAGCCGCGCAACCGACGCGTCAAAGGTGGCCCTTGCCCATCTGGTTGCGCGGTTGCGGGCCGGGGGGTTTGATCTGCTTGATTGCCAATTCCAAACGCCGCATCTGAAATCGCTGGGCGCGATTGAAATCACTAAGGCGGATTACTCAGGCAGGCTCGGCGCGGCGCTATCGACATCCGCGGGTAGCGCCTCGGCTTCGGGTGATATGCTGGCATTGGATGCGGCAGAGGATCGGCCCGAGGCCTCTTCGCGGACAACAACAGTATCCGGGCCGACATCGGGATGGCGCATTTTACAGGCCTTAACCCAAACATCGTAAACGGGGTGTTCCACCACGTTTAAGGACGGGCTTTCTTTATACATCCAGCCGGAAAAAATCTTGCGCCACCGCGTGCCCGTTTCCCGAGTAATCACCTGAACAAAAGCCCCGGTCCATTTTTCGGGCTCCCACGGATCGGTTTCTTCGCAGGCGCGCAGTCGGACCACCAGATCGCCGATTCGAACGGCCTGTCCGGGCTTAAGCGCCAAGTCGCGAGACACCCCATTGCGCTTGTTCAAAATCCCCAGAACCGCAATACGTTCGGCCATTGGGGTCACGCTATTGGGATCAGAAAGGGCGGCAGCCAAGGGCCGTGTTGGCGACAGCTGTGGTTTGTCTGCAGGCGGTAAAGCCATCGACAGCGACGGCGGATCCTGAACCAATTGGCCGGCCCGCCAGACGGCGACGCCGCCAAGCAGCAAGGCCCCCACCCAGATCAGGGGCCGCTTCACGCGGCGTCTGGGCTCCAAGCTTCGTA
>JAHEGQ010000215.1 GCA_024645025.1 Sphingomonadaceae bacterium | reverse complement strand
GCCCAATTCTTGCGCCAGCGGATCTTGCGGCTTCTGTTCATGGCAGGGATGGACTGGGCGATATCGGCCTGCCTCTGCCCGAAAACCTGCCTGAGCCCGGATTGAGCGCCGTGGATTTCATGCTCCGCGAGACCGAAAAATATCCCGGAGAAGTAACCATCTGCGCGATTGGACCGATGACAAATGTGGCGATCGCACTTTTATTGGACCCCACGTTTGGACAAAAGTTGCGATCCGTTGCATTTATGGGGGGCGCTGCCTATTGCCCAGGTAATATGAACGACTTCGCCGAATTCAATTTCATGATTGATCCTCATGCAGCGGAGATCGTTATGCAATCGGGCGCGCACCTTGTGATGTTTGGGCTGGATGTGACCCACAAAGCCAGGATTGAAAGCGACCACCTTGAAAGCTTGAAGCGAAATGGGAATGTATGTTCGGATATAGCGGCTCGGCTTCTGGGCTCATATTCTGTCGGTGACCAGCATTTACATGACCCTTGCGTGCTGGCTTGGATGATAGATCCGACGCTTTTCTCGGGAGTACAAAGTCAGATTTCCGTCGTGACGGAGCCTGGTCCACAATTTGGACGCTCTGTGGCAACACCTGCTTCGCGCGGGAATTGCCTTGTCATGACCGAGGTGCAGGCCGATCGTCTGTTTTCTGTTCTTGTCTCGCGTCTGGGGCAATTGCCCTGAGGTGCTGCTTTCATCAAATTCCCGGGGGTCCGGCACCGGAACCGTTAGGAAATGCCGCCCTAAGCCGCCCCTTCGCCGCACGGGCACGGCAGAAGCGGGTTCTGGCGCCGGATCAGGTCGCTCACGCTGCACCTTTTTCCTCCGCTCGACTGCTAGCACGCGCACTACTTGGCGGTGGTTAGACCGGACCTTGCGGCAGGGGCACGGATCATGACGTGGTTGGCGAATCCTCTCACCACGATCATCTTCCATAGTTTTATATCTGCCTGCCGTTGTCCTACTTTTGGCCACTGACAGCGTTGTTAGGTGTCTGCAGCCCGACGGCACACGGATCTGTGTCTATAAGGGGTATTTTTAATATTCATATTGCAACCTAACATTGATATAGGGCCAGCATCTTCGTGCCTCGACACGGGTGTATTTGCAGGATGACGGCCTTTGTTGGGGAAGGTTTGATGTATGAAGATCTGAACATTTCGCAGCTGATCGCTGGGTACGAGGCTGCTGTGCAGGTTTTCAATGCCGCCGACGCGGCAGTCAGTGTACTGCTGGCGCGGCTGGATGGCTGTGCCTTTTCCGCCAAGGACCCTGCGCTAGAGCTTCGCAGCCAGATTTGCGGGTTTTCGGCACTTGCGATTGCAGCCGAGATGCGGCGCACGCTTGCTGGTTGGTTCAGCGCGCAGTCGGCGGTGGCATTGGCGTATCAAAGCGTTCCGGCAGACTTGCGGCCGGGATTGCCGCCGCCACCCAGCGATGACGTTTAACGCGGCGCTATGTTGGCCTAAGCGGGTGGGATTCTTGCTATCCGGCGGTCGCGGCCCATATATGGCGGTGACCCGGAGGCGGTGATGATCCAATTTGACAATTCCTATCTGCGTGAGCTGCCCGGCACTTATCTGCGGCAGCCGCCAGCGGTTGCGCCGGCGCCCGAAGTGGTGGTGTTCAACGCGAGCTTGGCGGCAGAGCTTGGCTTGGGCGCGCTGCCCGAGGCTGCGGCGTGGTTTTCTGGTGCCGAAGTGCCGCCGGGGGCAGAGCCTGCGGCCTTGGCCTATGCCGGGCATCAGTTTGGCGGGTTTTCCCCGCAACTGGGCGATGGCCGGGCGCATTTGCTGGGCGAGTTTCTGGGGCCGGATGGGCGGCGCTGGGATTTGCAGCTGAAGGGATCGGGGCGCACGGCGTTTTCGCGGGGTGGCGATGGCAAGGCGGCGGTGGGCCCGATGCTGCGCGAATACCTGATTTCGGAAAGCATGGCGGCGCTGGGTATTCCCACAACGCGGTCTTTGGCGGTGGTGGCGACCGGTGAAACAGTGTGGCGCGATGCGGGCGGTTTGCCGGGGGCGGTGCTGGCGCGGGTTGCGGCCAGCCATGTGCGGGTTGGCACCTTTCAGTTCTTTGCCGCGCGGGGCGAGGAAGACAAGCTGCGCGCGCTGACCGATTACACGCTGGCGCGGCATTATCCCGGCGTTAGTGGTGCGCTGGGGCTGTTTGATGCGGTGGTGGCGCGGCAGGCGCGGCTGATCGCGCAGTGGATGGGCGTGGGCTTTGTGCATGGTGTGATGAACACCGACAACATGGCGCTGTCGGGCGAAACCATCGACTATGGCCCCTGTGCCTTCATGGAGGCCTATGCGCCCGGAACGGTGTTTTCGTCAATCGACCGGCAGGGGCGCTATGCCTATGCCAATCAGCCTTTGATTTTGGCGTGGAATTTGGCGCGGTTGGCGGAAACCTTGCTGCCCTATTTCGATGCGGATGAAGCGCGGGCGGTCGAGATTGCCAATGATCGGCTGGACGGCATTGCGGCGGTCTATCAGGCCGAATGGTTGGCGGTGATGGCGGCAAAGTTGGGGCTGCCCCACGTTGAGGACGCTTTCGTGCAGGAGTTACTACACGCGATCCAAGGCGTTGACTGGACCTTGGCGTTTCGGCGTTTGGGGCAGGACGGCTATCTCGCCTTGTTTGACGATACCGGGCCGATTTCGGCTTGGCTGGCAAAGTGGCAGGCGCTGCAGCCCGACCTTGCGGCGATGGCGCGGGTGAATCCGGCAGTGATTCCGCGCAACCATTTGGTGGAAGCCGCGCTAGAGGCCGCCACAGTTGGCGATCTTGCGCCATTTACCGCGCTTTTGGCTGCCGTGCAGGACCCGTTTGGCCCCGAAGCCGGGCGCGAGGGCTTCTGTTTGCCCGCGCCAGTCGGGTTTGGCACCTACGTCACCTTCTGCGGCACCTGATTGCCGTTGACCGGTGCGGTTTGCGCCGCTTTAGTAGGCAGATGAATCCGCGTTCCGATATTCATGACCGGCTGGCGGCGTCCTTGCGTGAAGCGCGCAAGGCGCGTGGTTTGAGTCTGGATGCCGTTGCGAAGCTTTCGGGTGTCAGCCGATCCATGGTCAGCCAGATCGAACGCGGCGAATCCTCGCCCACGGTGGCGACGCTATGGAACCTGACGCAGGCATTGCAGGTGGATTTCGCGGGCCTGCTGGAAGGGCGGCCAGAGCCGGGGATCGAAGTGGTGCGCGCGGGCGCAGCCCCGGTGATTGGCGGGCGCGGGCAAGGGGTTTCCATTCGCATTCTGTCCGCTGCCGATGCGGTGGGCGACCACGAGGTCTATGATTTACGCTTTGCGATCAACGGGCTGCTGCAATCAGAGCCGCATTCGCCCGGGTGCCGCGAGCATCTGACCGTGATCGAAGGCCAGATCCGGGTGCGGTCTGGCGAAGACGAACAAGTGCTGGGGCCGGGCGATACCGCGCGGTATCCGGCAGACCGTGACCATGCAATTGCCGCCGAAGCCGGTGCGGCGCGGGCGTTGTTGATCGTGCAAGACAGCTGAGGCGCGTGCCGGGGGCTTTGCCCCCGGACCCCCAGGATATTTAGACCAAGATGAAGGAAATTCCGTTTTTGCGGATTAATTTCCGTTATGTTGACTTTTGGTTGCGAGCTTTGCATATTCCGTGAAATTGGAGGATTTTCTGTAATGACGGATAAATCGACATTTCTACAGCATTTGCGCGAAAGTCTGGCGGGGATCGAGGCCGACGGGCTGATGAAGCGTGAACGGCTGATTGAGGGGGCGCAGGGCGCGCG
>JAHEGQ010000210.1 GCA_024645025.1 Sphingomonadaceae bacterium | reverse complement strand
GCCTTTGCCGGCACGGCCGATTGGCATGGCACGGGCGAAAACGCCCTGCAAAGCGGCCAAGGCCTGTTCCTGCTGCGCCGCGGGAATTCCCAGTGACTGGAGGAAAATCGGCGTCGGAATAGCGCCCGGCGAGACGGCGTTCACGCGGATGCCATGGTCGGCCAATTCCAGCGCCATGCACCGCGTAAAATGGCAGACTGCTGCCTTCAGCGCGCTGTACAAAGAAGGTGAACTATTGGCGCGGTGAGCCGCCGTCGAGCCATTGTTGAGAATGGATCCACCGCCCTGCGCCTGCATCACGGCGGCAACATGCTTGGTCATCAGCACGACACTGCCAAAGATCGCCATCGATGCAGCGGCGATCTCCTCGGCTGGCAACGCCGTGACCGGGGTATCACGGGTGGCGGGAGCGGCATTGTTGAACAGAAAGTCGATCCGGCCGCCGCCCAGATCCTGCGCGGCCTTGACCAGCGCGATGACGTCCGCTTCCTGGGTTACGTCAGCGCGCATGAAATGGGCAGCCGTGCCGATTTCTGCCGCCACGGCTGCGCCCGCTTCGGCGGAGCGACCACAAAACAGCACTTTTGCCCCCTCTTCGGCGAAGCGTCGGACGACGTCGACGCCCATGCCAGAAGTCGCCCCTGTGATGAGTGCCGTCTTGCCTGCCAGCCGCTGTGTCATGCTCCCGGGCCCTTCAATAAACCGACGGCAGGCCAGCGCCTGGCACGTCTACTTGCACGCAAAACAGCCGGCCGGTCGGATTTTGCGCCATCACCGAGCGGTCATAACTGTCGGACGCGGTAATCAGCAGCGTGCGACCATCGATTCCGCCAAGGGTAACCGCGGTTGCCAAAGTGGTGCCCATGTCGACCTCTTCCAGCACAGCGCCGCCTTCGGCGACCCGCACGACGCGGCCATGGCCAGCGACCCAGACCGCACCGCTGGCATCCATGCACATGCCATCGGGCATCTCGCCCGGCAGCGCCGCAAAACAGGTTCGCGCACTTAGCGTGCCGTCGGCGGCGAGCGAGAAGCCATAAACGCATTGGTCGATGGAATCCGCCACCAGCAAGCGCTTGCCATCGGGCGTGATGACCATACCATTGGGGAAGTTCACTTCGGCCGTCGCTGTTGAAACGGAGCCATCGCGATCTACCCGGGCCAGCACGCTGGGCTGCGCCGCAATCTCACCGCGGGCATAGGCAACGAAATCGAAACTTACCGTGTCGATGAAGCAGACGCCCCCGGGCGTGCAGACCATGTCGTTGATCCCATAAGGGGCAATCTGGGCAAGCGAGGCGATCATTTCGGCAGGCGCGTCAGGCCGGTCGAGATTGACCCGGACCAGCGAGCGGCTGCGTGCATTGGTCACCAGCAGTGTGTTGTCATCTGCAAAGGCAGTGCCCGACACCCAATCAGGCCCCTGATAGACTTTCTGGCGCTGCCCGTCCGGCGATATCGCAAACACCTGGCCGCGATCGATGTCGCTGACAAAGAACTGCTTGCGGTCGGCGTGCCAGCGTGGCGCTTCGGGGAACAGGAAGCCTTCGGCGAACAATGTGGGGTTATGCTTCATGGTGGCCGCCCTCAAGTTTGGCGTTGAAGAATGGTTACGACGGCGGCCCCTTCCTCAATGCCGAGGAGGCCGCCGCTATTTTCCTGCAGAGCGGTACGCGCCCCGCTGACCTGGCGGGCCCCGGCATTGCCGCGCAGTTGCTGGGTCAGTTCGTAAATCTGGCCGAGACCTGTTGCCCCGATGGGGTGCCCCTTGGATTCAAGCCCGCCCGATGGATTGACCGGAATGCGCCCGCCGATCCGGGTTTCGCCGCGTTCGGCCAGCGGCCCGCCTTCACCCATTGGGCAAAAGCCGAGCAGTTCAGTCATGAAGATTTCACCGAATGCGGCCGCATCATGCACTTCAGCGACGTCAATATCTTTGGGGCCGAGTCCGGCGCGTTCATAAGCGCCCAGCGCCGCGCGCCGGGCGACGTGCGCGTCGAATTTGGCAAAGTTGCGGGTGGTTGCCGAGGTCAGTTCGCAGGCCTTGACCAGGATCGACGGGGCATGGCCCTGCAACTTCTTCAAGCCGGCATCTGAACACAGCAGCACCGCCGCTGCACCATCGGAAAGGGGCGAACACATTGCCACGGTAAGAGGATATCTCAATGGCCGTGAGGCCAGCACCTCTTCGACAGTCATGGCCTTGCGGAAATGGCATTTGTCGTTGTGAATCGAATGATCGTGATTTTTCGCCGCCACGATCGCCAACTGGCGCTGCGTGGTGCCGAAGCGGGCCATGTGGGCACGGCAGAGCGCTGCATAGATATCCATGAAGCGAGTGCGGTGGCCGTCGCCGGAAGGTCCATCAATGCCGGCACCGAGTTGCATTAACGTGTGCAAGGCTTCATCCCCCGCGCTCACGTCCATGCCGCCCTCGAAGGCGCGCATCACCGTGGCGCGCTGCGCTTCGGCCGTGAACACCATCTTTTCAACGCCCACGGCAAGGACAATGTCCGCCGCCCCAGAGCGCAAGTGCTGGCAGGCCAGCCAAAATGCGGTCGATCCCGAAGCGCAGGCATTTTCGACATTGACGATTGGCACGCCCTCGACCCCCGCTTCGCGCAAGGCGATCTGGCCGGGGATCGACAACTGCCCTTCGAGCAAACCCTGCAACGTGTTGGAAAAATAGACCGCTTCCACGGCATTCGGAGCGGCTCCGGCGTCGATCAGGCAGGCCGCGACGGCTTCCGAGGTAAGCGATTTCACGGTGGCTTGGGGGTTAGGGCCAAATTTGGTCATCGCAACGCCAGCGACATGGATGTTCGTCATCACTTGCGGTTCCTTCTCCAGGCCGTCGCAGCGGCATCAAAGGCGCGATCTTTTGCTTCGCTCCAGTCGTATGGATGCGCCGATCAATCGTCAAGTGTCAATTAACACTGGACACTTGACTTTTCGAATGGAAATGGGCTTGTGCGCTCCATGGAATTGAGCCCCAGCCCATCTCGCGAAGCACCACAGGGCGCACTGAGGATGCGTGACCTCACCGCGGGCACCCAACTCAGTCGGCAGGCGATCCACTTCTATATTGCCGAAGGGCTGCTGCCGCCGCCGTTGAGTTCCGGGCGCAACAAGGCGATTTACGGGCCCGAGCATCTGGAACGGCTGCACTGGATCCAGAAGCTCCAGCGCGATCATTTCCTCAGCCTGACTGCGATCAAGTCGGTGCTGAACGGAGAGGATGCTGAAGATTTCACCCCGGAACAGCAGCAATTGCTGCGCCGTGTCCGAGACGAACTCCCCGACTGGGCTCGCCCGCCTGGGCACCAAGGGGTTCGGATCGCTGATTTGATCGGCGAGCGCTTGTCGGAAGGCGACCTGTCCGAACTAGCCCAGGCCGGCCTGATCGAGATTAACGGCAGCGGCGCCGAGCGCAGTATCTCCGAAGCGGACCGCGAGATTGTGGATTGCTTCATTCAATATGGTGAAGCCGGGGCTTCTCGCGATCGCGGCTACCATCCCAGCCACCTGGCTACGATGAACCAGGCCATTGATGGTCTCGTGCAGCAATTTGCCCAACTATATGCGACACGCTGGGTAGACGCACCGGCCAAGGAAGCTGCGGCGTTTCTTGAAGCAGTTCTGCCGATAGACGAGCGGCTGCTGGGGATCCTGCTGCGCAAAAAGTTTCGCGCTTTGCTGAAATGAGGGTTTACTCGGGGTCGGGACTGGAGCGGAGTGCAAGCCGCGAAAACTATCACCTGCCCAGATCGGATTACCTGGATCCAATTGCTGGGTGGCAATTTATCCA
>JAHEGQ010000193.1 GCA_024645025.1 Sphingomonadaceae bacterium | reverse complement strand
GCTGGACGCCTGATCGGCTTCGTGGCTCTGCTTGGTGCCTCTTCAGGGGCAGTCTATCGAAAGGAAATGCCATGCCGCACTATGTTGCGCCGGTTCGGGACGTTCGCTTCGTGCTGGATCATGTGATCGGGCTGGACCGCTATGCCAATCTGCCAGGCTTTGAAAATGCAACGCCCGATATGGTCAACGCCATTCTGGAAGAGGGTGGCAAGTTCATGGCGGAGGTTCTCTTTCCGCTCAATCGATCGGGCGATGAGGAAGGGTGCACGCGCCATTCCGATGGTCGGGTGACAACGCCCAAAGGCTTTCCAGAGGCTTATAAGGCATATGCTGCTGCCGGCTGGACGACGATTGGCGCGCCGCTGGAATTTGGCGGGCAGGGGCTTCCCCATGTGTTGAACATTGCGATGGAAGAGTTTCAGGCGTCGGCCAATCAGGCTTTTGCCATGTATCCGGGTCTGGCAGGCGCTGCGGTGTCCGCCATTCTTGTCGCCGGGTCTGAAGATCAGAAGCAAACCTATGTGCCCAAGATCGTGTCGGGTGAATGGGCCGGCACGATGAACCTAACGGAACCGCATTGCGGGACGGATCTGGGCCTGATCCGCACCCGTGCAGAGCCCAATGCGGATGGCAGCTATAGCATTACCGGAACCAAGATCTTCATTTCGGGCGGCGATCAGGATTTGACGGACAACATCGTCCATCTTGTCTTGGCCAAGACGCCCGGCGCGCCAGATAGCACCAAGGGGATCTCGCTGTTCATCGTTCCCAAATATCTCGTCAATCCGGATGGGTCATTGGGGGACAAGAACGCCGTGAGCTGCGGGGCCTTGGAACATAAAATGGGCATTCGCGGCAGTGCCACCTGCGTGATGAATTATGATGGAGCCAAGGGCTTTTTGGTGGGCGAGGAGAATAAGGGCCTCGCTGGCATGTTCGTCATGATGAACATCGCCCGATTGGGCGTTGGCGTGCAGGGCTTGGCGCAAGCGGAGGCGGCGTATCAAAATGCCGTCCAATATGCGAAGGATCGTCGGCAGGGCCGGTCGTTGACGGGGGCCAAGGATGCGGCGGAAAAAGCCGATCCGTTGTTTGTCCATCCGGATATCCGCCGGATGCTGATGGAAGCCAAGGCCTTTACCGAAGGGATGCGCGCTTTGTGCCTGTGGGGCGGTATCCAGTCCGATCTGACACACAAGGCCGCGACGCCAGAGGATCGGCAACTGGCCGATGATCTGTTGTCGCTGCTAACGCCCGTGATCAAAGGCTATGGTTCAGACAAGGGCTATGAGGTCTGCACCAATATGCAGCAGGTCTTTGGCGGGCATGGCTATGTCGAAGAATGGGGCATGAGCCAATATGTCCGCGATGCCCGTATCGCGATGATTTATGAAGGCGCGAACGGCATTCAGGCGCTTGATCTCGTTGGCCGCAAATTGCCTGCCAATGGTGGGCGCGGCGTTCAGGCCTTTTTCGGCATCGTCGCCAGCGAAGCAGCCGCAGCCAAGGCAAACCCGGCAACGACCGATATCGCAACCGCGTTGGAAGCAGCGCTGGGCGATCTGCAAGCGGCGACGATGTGGTTGATGGCAAACGCCATGAAAAACCCGGAACACGCTGGCGCCGGATCGACAGCTTATATGCATTTGATGGGCGTCGTCGCCATAGGCCTGATGTGGCTGCGCATGGCGGTGGCAGCAGATAAGGCGCTGGCTGCGGGTTCGGGCGACGCCAGCTTCCTCAACGCCAAGCTGGTGACGGCGCGCTTTTATGCGCAACGGGTGATGCCGGATACTTTGTCGCTGCGCCGCAAATTGGAAGCGGGCGCGGACACGGTCATGGCGCTGCCGGTGGAGGCGTTCTAAGCGTCGCGACCAGACGGTTTTCTATAGAGAGGGCGGCCTGAAATTGGCCGCTCTTTTTAGATATCCATAAACCCGATAATATATATTATGTAAAATATATGATAGATTTAAACGCCCCCCGCCGCAGAAAAGCGCGGCTTTGGCTTAAGGCGTCAAGATGAGTTGGTCGCCGCTCATTTCCCAGCGCTTGAGAGTCGACAAAAAATTCATGCCCAGCAAGTTGGTGTCTCCCAGTCGGTCGGACACTAGGACGGGGAAATCTGTCCGCCGAATACTCCCCAATTGGAGCTGCTGAACGCGGGCGCGCCGCATTTCCACCACGCCATTGGCGGTTTCGACAAGGGCTGGAAATCCGATCCCACCGACATCTAATCCCGCTTTCGCGGCGTCTGACGCCGATATGGCGGTTGTCGTCGCGCCGCTGTCCACCATGAAGCGCAGCTCGACACCATTGACCATGACCGGCACCCAAAAATGGCCGTCCGGCGCCTTGCGCATCGTAACGCGACCATCTGGTGTGCTGGTCGGGCCGATCTGGGCGGCAGACAAGATGCGCGTCCCCCAGGACTTGAGGTCAGATTTATAACTGAAAAGTCCAAAAATAATGATAAATATCAATATCCAAAGTAAAATACTTCGGATTAGGTAAGAGATTGGGAGGCGGCGCGACATAAGGCTCGCCATGACCAGCACCAACAGACTGACCAGATAGACGATCTGGCCAGTTTCCACGGGCATCAACGCGTCGCCTTTGAAAACAGGCTGTAAAAATTCTCAGAGGTTTGCGCTGCCAAGGTTTCGACGGGAATATCTCGCAAATCTGCTAAAAATCGAGCCGTATCAGCCACAAATCCCGGCTCACAAGGTTTGCCACGGTGCGGCACAGGGGCCAAAAAGGGCGCGTCGGTTTCAATCAGCAGTCGCTCGGTTGGAATGCGGGCGGCCGTGGCTTGCAAATCCTGCGCATTTTTGAAAGTTACAATCCCAGAGATTGAGATAAAAAATCCCAATTCCAACGCGATATCGGCAAATTCTGAACTTGCTGTGAAGCAATGGATGACGCCGGGGAACACCCCCTTCCCCATTTCATCGCGCAAGATTTCGGCGGTATCGGCCTCGGCATCACGGGTGTGGACGATCAGCGGCAAGCCTGTCTCCCGCGCGGCAGCGATATGCGCGCGGAAGGACCGGCGCTGCTGGTCCCGGTCACTATGGTCATAATAATAATCGAGGCCGGTTTCTCCGATCCCGATCACCTTGGGGTTATGGGACGCCGCGACCAGCAAGGCAGTATCCACATCGGCATGAGCATCGGCTTCATGCGGGTGAATGCCAATGGACGCCCAGATATAAGGGGCCTTCTGGGCGGTAGCGACGATCGCGTCCCATTCGCTGCGGCGGGTCGAGATGTTGAGCATGGCTGACACGCCAGCCGACTGCGCGCGCGCCAGAACAGCGTCCTGATCTTCGACCAGACCCTTATAGTTCAAATGGCAATGGCTATCGACGAACATCAGTCTTCGGCATCCGCCGGTAGTTCAAGACGCGGGAAAAGCGGCGCAGGTGCATCCAAGACAAAGCCGGCGCCAACCAACCGATTATACCAATCCGTATCGGCCAGGGCGGCATAATCCCGATCCCCTGCCGGAATGCCGAGTTGGTCCAGCATTTTGCCGGCCGCCGTCGGGATAATGGGCTGAACAGCGATGGTTAGATCACGGATGGCCTTGACCAGCGTGCGCAGGACAACGCCCATGCGCTCTGGATCAGTCTTGCGCAGCGTCCAGGGTGCTTGCGCGTCGATATATTGGTTGCAGGCAAATACGGCGCGCATCCAGCAATCGAGCCCCTGTGAGAACGCCAGTGCGGCAAATTCGCGCGGCACATCGTTGGCGCACGCGTCATGCACGAGCGAGAGCAGCGCCGCATCATCCGCTGTATCTTCGCCCTCATTCGGCAAACAACCATCAAGGTTTTTGAAAATGAACGATAA
>JAHEGQ010000191.1 GCA_024645025.1 Sphingomonadaceae bacterium | reverse complement strand
TTCAATCTTCAGGGCTTCAAGCCGTGATGATAAAAGCTGGGGTTCCATTGTGCCTCCAGCTTAAGCCTAGCGCCCGCATGTTGGGGCCACAAGTGACCATGCGCGCTGCAGCAACGCCCTCCATCCTCGAAAAAACAGAAAGATGAAAATGGTGCGAATTGAACGCGACACAGGATCAATTTGATGATTTACTGCCTAAGCTTACTCAATAGGAGACTCAGCCAATGGACGTTCCCCATATGGTCTCACTCGAAGCCAAGCACGCGCAGCTTGACCAGCTTATCCGCCAAGAAGTTTTGCGCCCCAGCCCAGATCAAGGACTGTTGAGTCGCCTCAAAAAGCAAAAACTTAAAATAAAGGAAGAGATGTCGCACGTTTAAGTGCGCAATGCCCCTCTAACGCTGTTTTAAACCAGGGCGACGGGCCAATATCCTATTGGTGCCATGCGGCTGTTTATGAGTTGCTGTTGCAATGGTTTGGCGGACCAAGACCGGATCGATCGTGGCATCCAGCGCGACACCCATTCGGCCGTCCAATGCCCAGACGATGCGGCCTTTCACCGGGCTGACATTGCGCATTTCAACGATCACGGCGGTCCCAACCGCATAGGAGACGCCGCCTTCTGCCATCAACCCTGAGGGAGACAGGTTGCGCACCCGCACCGATTGAGCATTGACGCCGCCCGCGACACGGATTTGCGCGAGCACAAAAAGGCTATCCCGCCCTTCCATGCGCAACCCCCGCGAGGCGGGATCGTCAGAAAAGGAAATGTTATGGCCCGTCATGGGCCTTTTTCTAAAGGTGGAATTCTGAAATATTCGTTAAGATTTTTAAGTCTATTCGTCGCGAGAGATTTTTTCGTGGCGCTCGTGTGCCGATTGGGCTTCCACAGTCATGGTCGCAATCGGCCGCGCTTCGAGGCGACCCAATGAAATGGGCTCTCCCGTCACTTCGCAATAGCCATATTCTCCCTCATCGATGCGCCGAAGCGCGGCATCAATTTTGGAGATTAGTTTGCGCTGACGATCGCGTGTCCGCAATTCAATTGACCAGTCGGTTTCGCTGGAGGCGCGGTCTGTGAGATCTGGTTCGCGCAGCGGCTCATTCTGAAGCGTGGCCAGCGTATCCTGCGCCTCTCTAAGAATTTCTTCTTTCCATGTCAGAAGCTTACGCCGAAAATAGGCGAGTTGCCGTGCATTCATGAAGGGCTCATCTTCGCTCGGCCGATAATCGGCATCTGCGTCCGCTCCGTTCAAACTGCCCTCACCTGTTACCTTTATCGACATCGTCCAACCTCCCAGAGGCGCGCCGCCTGTCTCCGACGGCGTCGGCATCGGATGACGGGCTATAGTGAGACGGTCTGGGCGATACAAGCGGGCGAATCGGCGTAGACAAAGATGAGATCAGACACCGAGATCAGGCACCAATGCGCCGCCCTGACTATAGGGCCGGCTGCGCAAATGCCCCGCCATGGAACATTAACCATTTTGCCTGAGCCCGTCGAGCAGCATTGACGCGATTTGGGACATTTCCTGGCGCATCAAGGGTTGTGGGTTCCATAGAAAGGGACACAGGTTGACCGCTGTGATTTGGCAATGACTGCCGGCTTCATGCGTGTTCCTTCAGGAGGAAGTTTATGTCGATCCGAAACGCCTTGGTCAAACTATGCGCCTGCGCCACAGGTGGGGCCCTGTTTGGCGGCGGCGCAGTCCATGTCGGCGATGTCACACCGAAAAAAGCAACGCATTTGACGGCCGTCGCATCGGCGCAGCAAGTTGCGCCGCGCGTCCGCTCTGCCGTCACAAGCGGACGGTCCCAAAAGGTCGTTCGGCGACTTCGCCGGGTTCATACCAAAACAGTCACAACTGTCGCCTATGCCCCCCAAGCGATCCAAATTGCGGGCTTTGTCCCGCCCGCCGGCCCTGCAGCAGGCAGCACTTCCCAGCAAACGCAATCTGGCAACGCTGTTCAAAGTCGTGGCGGTGGCTATGTCGGGGGTGGATATTTTGGCGGCTGGGGCGGTGGCGGCGGCAGCGTTGTTCTGGTTTCTGCCAATGCGTCGGCAACGTCCTCCGCCTCATCGTCGTCATCATCGTCTTCCTCTTCCACGTCCTCTTCCAATGTCACGCCGCCCCCGCCCGGTGGGCATGAAGATCATCACGGACCGGGACGCGGACCCGGCGGAGGCGGAGGCGATGGCGGTCACCCGCCCCCAGGCGGGGGTGTTGATGTGCCTGCGCCGCCTGTGTTTTGGCTTTTCGGCTTGTCCTGCTTTGGCTTGTTATGGGGAAATTCTCTCCGCAGACGGGCGCGCAAGCTGTCTTAACGCTTGGCAAGGCCGATTGGTGGCGGCATAGGCCCGCTATGCATGATATCCGATTGATCCGTGACAATCCCGAAGCCTTTGATGCCGGCCTCGCCCGGCGCGGACTGGATCCTCAGGCCGCCAAAATCGTCCAGATCGATGAACTGGCGCGGGCGGCGATCAAGCAAAGTGAAGAGCTGCAAGCTCAGGCCAATGCCGCGGCTAAGGCAATCGGCGCAGCAATGGCCAAAGGCGACAAGGACGGTGCGGACGCCCTGAAAACAGAGGTTGCGCGCGTCAAAGCCCAACTGCCCGACCTTGAGACACAGGCCCGCGATCTTTCTGCTGAATTGCGCTCTATTTTGTCGGCCTTGCCCAACTTACCTGCGGCAGACGTGCCTAACGGTCAGGATGAAACCGGCAACGCCTTTGTTTCGCAAACGGGCCAAAAGCCCGAGCTTGGGTTCGAAGCCAAGGAACATGACCGGCTTGATCCGGCATTAGGCCTAGATTTTGAAACGGCGGCATCGGTGTCGGGCGCACGCTTTGCCTATTTGCGGGGCGGCGTGGCCCGTCTTAACCGCGCCTTGGGCCAGTTCATGCTGGACTTGCACAGCCGCGAATTTGGGTATGAAGAAGTTACCCCACCGCTGATGGTGCGCGACGAGGCTGTGTTCGGGACTGGACAGTTGCCAAAATTCGCCGAAGACCTGTTCAAAACCACCGATGGTCGCTGGCTGATCCCAACAGCCGAAGTGTCCCTGACCAATATGGTGCGCGAAAAAATCCTGACCGAAGGGGAGTTGCCGCTGCGACTGACCGCCCTCACCCAATGCTTCCGCTCGGAAGCTGGGTCTGCCGGTCGCGACACCCGCGGATTCATCCGCCAGCACCAATTTGAAAAGGTAGAGCTGGTCTCGATCACAACGCCGGACACGTCAGATGCAGAGCATGAACGGATGACCGAAGCGGCCGAAACCGTCCTCACCCGTTTGGGCCTTCACTTTCGGCGGATGCTGCTGTGCGCGGGGGACATGGGCTTTACGGCGCGCAAAACCTATGATCTTGAGGTCTGGTTGCCGGGCCAAAAGGCGTATCGGGAAATTTCCAGCTGTTCCAACTGCGGCGACTTTCAGGCGCGGCGCATGAATGCGCGCTATCGCCCAGAAGGCGAAAAAGGTACGCGTTTCCTGCACACCTTGAATGGATCGGGCCTGGCCGTGGGCCGTACGCTGGTGGCGGTGTTGGAAAATTATCAGCAGGCCGATGGCAGCATCGCCGTGCCCGAAGTGCTTCAGCCCTATTTGGGCGGGCTCAAGGTGCTGACGGCCTGATCCACCCTTTGTTTTGCGTGACACAGGGCTGGGCTTCGCTTAAGGGCCACGTCCATCATGACGGTTACCAAAATTCCCGATGCGCCCAAGGTCGGCATGGTTTCCCTGGGCTGCCCCAAGGCGCTGGTGGATAGCGAACGCATCCTGACAAAGCTGCGCGCTGATGGTTATGGCCTGTCCGCCGATTATGCCGGCGCGGACGTCGTTCTGGTCAACACCTGT
>JAHEGQ010000186.1 GCA_024645025.1 Sphingomonadaceae bacterium | reverse complement strand
CAGCCGGGCTGGACGGTCCTGGTCCATGCAGCTGCGGGGGGCGTCGGCCTGTTGCTTGTCCAATGGCTCAAGGCGCTGGGAGCCACCGTCATCGGGACGGTCGGATCTGCCGACAAGGCCGACCTTGCCCGGGCTGCGGGCGCCGACCATGTTGTGGTTGGCATTCAGGACGACGTGGCCGATCAATGCCGGGCCCTGACCAACGGCCATGGTGTGCCCGTAGTGTTTGATGGCGTTGGGCAAGATAGCTGGGCATCGTCGCTGAAATCCGTCGCGCCGCGCGGCCTTGTGATCAGCTTTGGCAATGCCAGCGGGCCGGTAACAGGCGTTGACCTGCGCCAGATCGCGGATGCCGGATCCATCTTTGTCACCCGGCCCACTTTGTTCCATTATTATGCCGCCGCCGATGAGCGTGAGGCGGGCGCCGCCCGCGTCTTCGACATGCTGCGATCGGGGGCGCTCAAAGTCGATATCCGCCAGCGTTACGCCTTGCAGGAGGCAGCACAAGCCCACCGTGATTTGGAAGCCCGGCGGACGACCGGTTCCAGCCTGCTGCTGCCCTAAAGCCCCTCCCCCCTCGTCACAGCCAACGTGGGGGAAAACCAAATTTTAAACCCCGCGGCTTAAGCAGAGGCCATGTCATGGTCTGAGACAATTTTGCTAATGGCTTCGCTCACGCTGGTGATCGCCGCCATCGAGGCTCGCGCAGACCCAGCCCCAACCGACTGGCGCCGCAACCTTCAGGCTTGGGTGGTCAATGCAAGTTTTGGAGCCCTGATCGCCCTGTTTGTACCAGCATGGACGGGAGGGTCCGTGCTGGACCTTGCCCATCGTCCCTTTTGGATGGCTTTGATCGTCTTCACATTGCTGGCGGACTTTCTGGAATTCGCATTTCATGTCGCCCAGCATCGCGTGCCGTTTCTCTGGAGGATGCATTCGCTGCATCACTCTGACCCGGAAATGTCGACCTTGACCACGAACCGGCATTTTTGGGGAGATCAGTTGATCAAGGGTTTAACCATTTGGCCGCTACTCGCGGTGCTCGCAGGGCCAAGCCCAGCCCATGTTTTGATCTTTAATGCGATCAGCTTTTATAACTTCGTCATCCACGCCAAGCTGAAGATCGACTTTGGGCGATGGTCTTGGATGCTGAACTGCCCCGCCTATCATCGACAGCATCATTCGCGACTGATGGAACATCACAATACGAATTTCGCCGCTCTTTTCCCCATCTGGGATGTGCTCTTTGGAACCTATCGCCGCCCCAATGGCTGGCCGCCTTGCGGCCTGCCGGATGAGGCACCCCAATCTGTTCAGGATATTGTATTCTGGCCGGTGCGAAACTGGCATCGAAGGCCATCTCCAGACCCCTTGCCTTGACCTTTTTTCTCGACCCCGCTGCTTTGCAGCCCCTGAAGCGATTGCACCCTGACGCATTGCTCAGATCGAAACGCCCCCCTCTTTCCCTTTCCCCGGCGCGGGTCCTCGTCTAGGCGGCTTTATGCCCTCTTCTCCAAACGCCCCAAAGGCCGGCCCCGGCCGCATCGAATTTGTCGTCCTGATCTCCGCGATCATGATGATCGTTGCCTTCGGTATCGATTCAATGCTGCCCGCCTTGCCGGCCATTGGCCATGGGCTTGGCATCGGTGACGCAGCGCGCCGGCCGCTGGTGATTTCAGCATTCTTGATGGGCTTTGCGATCGGCCAGCTTTTTGTTGGCACCTTATCGGATCGCTATGGGCGGCGCGGCCTGATGCTCTGGTCCTTATTTGGTTTTGCGCTCGCAAGCCTTGCCGCGGCGCTTGCGCCGACATTTGATCATTTGCTGATCGCCCGCGCGGTACAGGGCATTTTTGCCGCCGGCGCGCGCGTGATCGTGACATCAACGGTTCGGGATCGCTTCGAGGGGCGCGATATGGCGCAGGTCATGAGCTTGGCCAGCATGATCTTCATGGCCGCCCCCATCCTTGCCCCCACGATGGGCCAAACAATTCTGATCATAGCCAGTTGGCGCTGGATTTTTGGCGCCTTGGCTCTGATTGGCGTCGCGATCTGGCTATGGGTCTTGGCGCGCCTGCCGGAAACATTGGCCGAAGAGGAACGCACCCCGATAGAGCGGGCGGCGGTTCTGGCAGCCGCACGCCACGTGCTGACCGATCGCATGTCGCTGGGCTACAGCATTGCCTCTGCCATGCTGTCTTGCGCGCTTTTTGGCTTTTTGATGTCGGTGCAGCAGATTTTCGAAACGACATTCAAACGCCCAGACCTCTTGCCAACGGGCTTTGCCATCATGGCAAGCGGCATGGCGGTTGCCTCCCTTGCCAATGCAGCGATCGTCCAACGCTTCGGGATGCGACTGATTGGCCATGGGGCCTTGTTCCTGTTCACGGGCGTCGCAGCCCTTCATCTCGCCCTATCGGTCAGCGGACACGAATCTCTGCCCGTGTTTATCGCCCTGCAAATGTTGATGATGATGGGCTTTGCCTTTGTCGCTGGAAATTTTGGGGCCATGGCGATGGAAAATATGGGCCATGTTGCGGGCATGGCAAGTTCGCTGCAAGGGTCTTTGGCGAACCTGTTGGGCACCGTCTGCGGCACGTTGATCGGGCAGGCCTTTAATGGCACCACGGCCCCGCTCTACACCGGATTTACCATAGCCGGACTGGTTGCGTTGGCAGCGGTTTACGTGACAGAGGGCGGCCGATTCTTTGTCGCGCGCCACGCGCATCGCACCGGGGGGTAAACATGGCCTATTGGCTGCTCAAATCAGAGCCGTTCAAATATAGCTGGGACCAGATGGTGAAAGACGGCCGCACCCATTGGGATGGCGTGCGCAACCATCAGGCTGCCGCCAACTTAAAGGCGATGCAGGTCGGCGACCGCGCCTTTTTCTACCACAGCAACGAAGGCAAAGAGATTGTTGGCGTGGTCGAGATCGTCCGCACCGCCTATCCCGACCCATCTGATCCAGCGGGCCGCTTTGTTATGGTGGATGTGTCCCCCATCGGCCCGGTGAAACGACCGGTGACGCTGGCCGAAATGAAAGCGGACGACCGCCTGACCGATTTGGCGTTGATCCGCCAATCGCGCCTGTCGGTCGTCCCTGTCAGCGATGCGCACTGGGCAATCATCACAAAATCGGCCGGGCTTTAGCCCTCCAACAGGGCGGCGGCCTCCAGCAATCGGTTGGCATGGTCGGTTTCTTCCCGACCATTGGCGCGCAGCAATTCAGCGGCAGCGTCATTGTCCACGCTGGCAGCCCAGCTTTCATACAGTTTCTCGCCTGCAAATTCGCTTTCCGCAGTTTTGCGCAAGCCTTCCGGCGTGATGGCCGCCACGGGGATATGACCCGTCAGATAAGGGTTGTCAGCTGCCGCTGGCGCAGGAAAGTCTTCACCCGTCAGCAGCTTGATCACCTCTGCTGCGCGGCGGGCGTGCTTCATTTCTTCGTGCCCATTTTCAATCAGCAATTCTTTTACACGCGGATGTCCAGCGGCTTCCGCGCTTTTTTCATAAAGCGTCTGGCCCGCCGCCTCGACCAGCACCATCACCTTCAGATCAGTGATCGTCGGCGCCGTCACGCTATTGATGCGGGCGAAGGCTTCGCCCAGCGTGGCAGGCGCGTCGTCCGGCAGGGTCACAGTCATGGTCAGGCTCCTCGATTTATTATGTGATTGCGTTCCTTCTCCAGCAGGGACTGCTTGCGGTCAAGGCCATAGGCATAGCCCGCCAAGGCCCCAGTCCCCCGGACCAGCCGGTGACAAGGGATGAGAACAGCGATGGGGTTGGCGGCATTCGCGGCCCCGACGGCCCGCGCCGCCTTGGGGCGATCCAGCCGACAGGCGATCTCATGATAGGACCGGGT
>JAHEGQ010000184.1 GCA_024645025.1 Sphingomonadaceae bacterium | reverse complement strand
AACCCGCGGGTTCTGGGCTAACTGGAAAAAGCGCTGCGCCAGTCCGCCTTGCGCGGGCTGGGCATCGGCAAGGGTCTGACGCCATCGCGCCTCAGGCCTTGCCCTCCAACCCCGCCGAGGCGGATCCATCCGCGCCGGGGATCGGCATCGTAAAGCTGTCGCGCACCACGGTGTAATCGTAATACCCCACGCGGGCCAGCGGCTGGATCAGCGGATAGTTCAGCTTGCCTTCGGGCGTCAGCACCTCGTCCTTGACGTGGATGCGTTCAACCTGACCGTAAACCACATCCACCCAGCCATGGCCGGAGTTGCCGCGCAGGCGATGTGTGGAAAGGTAGCGACATTCGAAATGCGCCGGACTTTCGGCCACGCGCGGCCCCGGTGCGTCAATGCAGGCGGCTTTGGTGATCCCGGCCTTTTCAAACTCGTCCACCCCATCGGGCCATTCCATCGCGGTGATGTTCATCGCATCTTTCAGATCAAAGGTGCACATGTTCCAGACAAACCAGCCGGTTTCTTCGGCGTTGATCACGGTATGTTTGCGTCGCCCGTCAGAATACTGGTTGGCAGCAAACATCACCATCGGCGGATCAAAGGTCAGGTTCTGCCATTGGCTATAAGGCGCAAGGTTGGCAATGCCCGTGCTGGAAACTGTTGAAATCCAGCCGATCGGGCGCGGCACGGTGCAGGCCTTAAACGGGCTATAGGGCAGCGGGCAGGCGTCTTTTCCGGGGGCATAGTGCATGGTGACATCTTTCTGATTGGCTGTGAAAAGATGAACAACTCGTAAATTGGCATATGTAACCAATTGAAATATAACGGTTACTTGGGGTGTCCGTCGGTGGACACCCCAAGCGAAGGGCTCAGTTGCCCAAGATGCCGGGCAGCCGCAGATTGCAATCCTTGGCGTGTTGGATGGCTATATCATAGCCAGCGTCGGCATGCCGCATCACGCCCGTCGCCGGGTCGTTCCACAGCACGTTGTTGATGCGGCGGGCGGCATCGTCGGTGCCGTCGGCGCAGATCACCATGCCGGAATGCTGGCTGAACCCCATGCCAACCCCGCCGCCATGATGCAGCGAAACCCATGTCGCACCCGATGCGGTGTTCAACAACGCGTTCAACAACGGCCAGTCAGAAACCGCATCCGAACCATCCTTCATCGCCTCGGTTTCTCGGTTGGGCGACGCGACGGAACCTGAGTCCAGATGATCGCGCCCGATCACCACCGGGGCCTTCAATTCCCCCGAGCGGACCATCTCGTTGAACATCAGCCCTGCTTTGTGACGATCTCCCAGACCGATCCAGCAGATACGGGCCGGCAAGCCTTGGAACGCAATGCGTTCCGACGCCATGTCCAGCCAGCGATGCAGGTGTTTGTTTTCCGGGAACAGCTTCTTCATCGCGGCGTCGGTGGCATGGATATCCGCCGGATCCCCCGACAGCGCCGCCCAGCGGAACGGCCCGATGCCCTTGCAAAACAACGGGCGGATATAGGCGGGCACGAAACCGGGGAAGGCGAAGGCGTTCTCAAGCCCTTCATCCTTGGCAACCTGCCGGATGTTGTTGCCATAATCCAGTGTCGGCACGCCAGCGTTCCAGAAATCGACCATCGCCGCGACATGGGTGCGCATCGAAGCGCGCGCCGCATGTTCGACGGCCTTGGGATCGGTTTCTTGCTTTGCGCGCCATTCGGCCACGCTCCAGCCCTGTGGCAGGTAGCCGTGCAGCGGGTCATGCGCCGAGGTTTGATCGGTGACGATATCGGGCCGATGCCCACCCGCTTTCATGCGGCGCACAAGTTCCGGGAACACATCAGCGGCATTGCCCAACAGGCCCACCGACTTCGCCTCGCCCGCCGCCGTCCACTGATCAATCAGCGCCAGCGCCTCGTCCAAAGTCTTGGCTTTGGCATCCAGATATCTGGTGCGAATGCGGAAATCGATGCGGGTTTCATCGCACTCGACAGCCAGACAGCAGGCCCCGGCCATTACCGCAGCCAGGGGTTGCGCGCCGCCCATGCCGCCCAAGCCACCCGTCAAGATCCACTTTCCGGTCAGGTTGCCATCGTAGTGCTGGCGGCCCGCTTCGGCGAAGGTTTCGTAGGTTCCCTGCACGATGCCTTGGGTGCCGATATAGATCCACGACCCTGCGGTCATCTGGCCATACATCGCCAGACCTTTTTTATCCAACTCGTTGAAATGGTCCCAAGTTGCCCAATGTGGCACCAGGTTCGAGTTGGCGATCAACACGCGCGGCGCATCCTTGTGGGTGCGAAACACCCCAACCGGCTTGCCGGACTGGACCAACAGCGTCTCGTCATCGTTCAAGGTTTTCAGCGTTGCGACGATCTTGTCAAAATCTTCCCATGTGCGGGCCGCCCGGCCGATGCCGCCGTAAACCACCAACTCATGCGGGTTTTCGGCCACATCGGGGTGCAGGTTGTTCATCAGCATCCGCATTGGCGCCTCGGTCAGCCAGCTTTTGGCGGTGATCTCGGTGCCGGTGGCAGGGTAAATGTCGCGCAGGTTGTGACGGGTGTTCATGATGACCTCAGTGCAGGGTGTGGGCTGCGATGATGTTGCGTTGAATTTCAGAGGAGCCTTCGTAGATCCGCATGATGCGGACATCGCGGGCCAGACGTTCCAAGGGGAAGTCGCGGGTATAGCCATAGCCGCCGTGGAGTTGCAGCGCGCCGTCGGTGACGCGATGCGCCATTTCGGATGCGTAAAGTTTCGCCATGCTGGCGGCTTCGGAAAACCGTTCGCCGTTCTGGCGTTGACGGGCGGCCTCAAGTGCCAGCAATCTTGCGGCCCGCAGATCAACCGCCATGTCGGCAAGTTGCCAGCGAATGCCTTGACGGGAGGCCAAAGGTTCGCCGCCGATGATGCGGGTCTTTGCCCATTCTGTTGCCAGATCAAAGGCTTGCTGCGCGATACCAATGCACATCGCGGCCACTTCGACCCGGCCATTGTCCAACACTTTCATCGCGGTCTTGAAGCCAGTTCCTTCTGGCCCAAGGCGCTGCGCTTCGGGGATCAGACAGTCAAACTCCAGCTCCCAGACATGCCCGCCTTTCAGACCCATGGTGTTTTCGGCGCGGCCGGGGGTAAAGCCGGGCGTCGCCTTGTCAACGACAAAGGCAGACACGCCACGGCTGCCCGCATTTGGATCAGTAACGGCATAGACCACCAGAAAGTCTGCCACGCCGCCATTGGAAATGAAGCATTTCGCGCCCTTAAGCCGATAGCTATCGCCTTCGCGCGTGGCCTTCGTTTTCATATCGGCGGGGTCAGAGCCTGCATTGCGTTCGGTCAAAGCAAAGGCGCCAAGCGTGCGGCCTTCGGCAGCATCGGGCAAATAGCGGGCACGCAAGGCGTCGGTGCCGCCCAGAAGGATCGAGTCGGTGGCAAGGTAGTGCGCAGTCAGCGCCGAAACAGTCGAGCCGCAAGCGCCTGCAACAATTTCGACCGATTTCAGCAGGGCCTGCGCCGAAATGCCGGGGCCGAACGGATCATGCAGATTTGCCCCCATCAGACCGGTTTCCGCCAGCGCCCGGATTTGCGCATGCACAAACTGGCCAGTCTCATCCGTTTCGGCGGCACGCGGGGCAATTTTGTCGGCGCAAAAGCGCGACAGCGTGTCGGTGAACGCGCGTTCCTCTTCGGTCAGCATGTGGAAAAGATCAGCCATTCTGCACTCCGAAACGGGCGAGTATTGCCGGGCCGTCCGCGCCCAAAGCGGGGGCCGATGTTGTGGCTATTGGCTTTTCACCATCAAAGCGCACCGGCTGGCCGATGGTTTTTGCGTGGCCCAAGCTGTTATGCGGCAACTCGGTCACCAGACCGCGCGCCTGCGCATGGGCAGAGTTTGCC
>JAHEGQ010000177.1 GCA_024645025.1 Sphingomonadaceae bacterium | reverse complement strand
AGGCCTGGTGACGGAGGCTTTATCTCTCATGGCATGGGTTGTGGCGGTTGTTTCGGTCCGCCTGTTTCATGGCCCCGTATCCTCTGCCTTGGAAGCGATGTTGGGAACAGCAACGGGGGCCTCTTTGTTGGCAACCCTGCTTGTTTTTGGGCTGACGATGTTTCTGGGGCGGCGCATCGCCCGACATATGGGTGATAAAACCAAAAATTCAGGGCTTGGTGCTTTTGATCGTGTTTTAGGCTTGGGTTTTGGTGCGGCCAAAGGCTTGTTGCTTGTGGCGGTAGGATTTGTCTTTATTTCATTGATTTATAATGTTTTTTTGGGGGCGACTGCGCCAAGGCCTGATTGGATGAAGCAGTCCCGAACCTATCCGCTGCTGGATGCGAGTGCCCGGGCCATTACCGGCTTTGTTCGGGATCGCAACAGCAGCCCTGCCCCTAAGGGAAAGGCCGCCTGAGCCATGGTCAGTGGGCTCTACACGCCTGAGATTTTAAGATTGGCGACAACGGTGCCCCATTTGGGGCAATTGGCGGCACCCACCGGGCAAGATAGTCGACGGTCGCCCTTATGCGGAAGCCGCATCAGCGTTGACGTTGTTCTTGATCCAGAAGGGCGGGTTGTGGACTTTGCGCAGCAGGTCAATGCTTGTGCCCTTGGTCAGGCGTCGGCCAGTCTTTTGGGGCAGCATATTATCGGACGACGTCGAGAAGACATTGCCAAGACAGCGACGGCCTTGCGCGCTTGGTTAGTTGGGACGGCGGAACAGGTTCCTGATTGGCCGGGGCTAGACGTATTTGCAGCCGCGCGCGCCCATAGCGCGCGGCACGACGCCATTTGCCTGCCATTTGAGGCCGTCGCAGCGGCGGCGGCACAGGCGGTGGTTCCATGATCCGCCCCATGGCGGCATGGGCAGCAGCGATTGCCATCGCAGCTGGTGCGTTTGGCGCGCATGGCGCCCACGGGGTTTCGGCGGACTGGTTGAAGACAGGGACCGCCTATCTTTTGCCCCATGCCATTTTGGTGGTGATCTTGGGGGAGGATGCCCGCTTGCAAGGTCCGCTGCGGCTGTTGATGGCGGGAGCGGCACTGTTCGCAGCGACACTTTATGCCATGTCTTTGGGTGCACCGCGTTGGTTGGGGGCAATAACGCCCTTGGGCGGTGGTGCGCTGATCTTGGGATGGGTCTGGCTTGGTGTTCGGCTACGCCGTCCTTAGGCGGCGACGCCGTCTAAAAAGGCAGCGACATCAGCAAGGTCAACGTCATGGTCGACATAGGATTGACCAATGCCTCGGGCCAGAATGAACGGCAGCGTGCCGCCGGTCATTTTCTTGTCGTGCAGCATATGCTGAACAAGCGTCGCGCCCTTTTGATGGATGTTTGCGGCCTGTAACGACGCCGGTAATCCGTGGCGCGCCAGATGGTCTGTCACGCGTTGGGCGTCGGCAACGGCGCAACGACCTGACTGGGCCGAAAAGCCATAGGCCAGTGCCATTCCCGTGGCGACCGCTTCGCCATGCAGCAGCTTGTCCGAAAACCCTGTCTCCGCCTCAAGCGCATGGCCAAATGTGTGTCCCAAATTCAGCAGGGCCCGCAAATCGTTCAATTCACGTTCGTCCGCAGCAACGACCTTGGCCTTGGCTGTAACGCTTTGCGCGATGGCGGTGGCTAAGGCTGCGGGATCCCGGCGCAAAACAGCCGCAGCATGGGTGTCACACCAATCGAAAAAGGCTGGATCGTTGATCAGGCCATATTTGACGATTTCGGCATAGCCGGCCCGCATCTGACGATCCGGGAGCGTATCTAGAACGGTTGGGTCGATGACGACCAGCGCGGGTTGATGAAAGCTGCCCACCAAATTTTTACCCGCGCGCACATTGATCGCGGTTTTGCCACCAACCGACGAATCAACCTGCGCCAAAAGCGTGGTGGGCACTTGGATGAACCCGCATCCGCGTTTCAATATGGAAGCCGCAAAGCCCACCAGATCGCCGATGACACCGCCGCCCAGCGCAATCAGCTTGTCCCCTCGCTCCACGCCCAGATCAAAAAGCTGGTCCAGCAGGTTTTCAAGGCCCTGCCAGCTTTTGGTGGATTCGCCAGCGGGCAGGATGACGGTTTGGCAATCAGCCCCCAAGGCCTTTTGCAAACGGGGGAGTTGGGTTTGAGCGACCTCGGCATCTGTGATGACAACGGGGCGTCTGCCCTTGAGAAGGGGGGCAATATGAACATCGGCCCGGTCCAGCGCGCCGGCCTCGATCCGGATGTCATAGCTGCGGGCCTCAAGCCCAACGGTCACGATTTGCGTCATGCAAGCGCCTTTAGAATTTTTTCGAGCGTGGCTTCATGGGGATTAGACTGGCTTTTCACATGAATATGGGCCTGCGCGTAAATTGGGTTCCGCTCTGCGGCCAATCGCGTCAGGATCTCACGCGGATCACCTTGCGCCAGCAATGGACGGTCTGATTTGCGTGCCGTTCGCTCAACAAGCGTGTCCAGATCGGCATCCAGCCAAATTACGATGGCGCGGTCCAGCATCAGCGCCCGGGTTTCATCATTGATAAAGGCGCCGCCGCCGGTTGCGATGACCTTGCGCGTGCCATCAAAAAGTCGCGCAATTACCCGTCGTTCGCCGTCTCGAAAATGGGCCTCACCGAAGCGGTTGAATATTTCCGGGATGGATAATCCCGCTGCTTCGACGATTTCGTGATCGGCGTCGACAAAGGGTAGGTCCAGCTTTTGCGCCAGCCTTTTCCCAATGCTCGTCTTGCCAACGCCCATCATGCCAATCAGGGCAATGGGCTTGGCTTGGATGTCTTCGGGGGAGGGAGGCGCTGATTTCATCGTACAAGGGCTATACACATATGCAGGCGATCGGGCAAAAGGGTATCCACGCCCAATCGGGTTTGGATCAGTCGGGGTTAGTAGGAACGCATGGCGAAGCGTGGATTTTGGCTGATGGTAACGGCAGGATTTGCTGTGGCGTCCGTTTTGGCGCTCTCTTTGCCTGCTTTGGGCCAAGACCGGCCTGAATCTATTTTGCCGCCCGGATTTGGCGAAACAACCGAGCCGATCAGTCGTCGTGCGGATCCGGCGGCGGCGGCCGCGGCCAGACCCGCTGCGCGTCCTCAAGTCGCGCCAGATATTGCCGGGGTTTCGCAGCCTGTTGGTCCATCGGAAGCGGGCGACAGCACGTCTGGTGTCGACGCGAATGACCAGAATGCCGGGGGCGAAATCGCAGTAGACCTGCCGCCACAAGCCCGCCGTCCGTCCAACTTGGTTGGGCTTTTGGGCCCAACGGATGGCAATATGGGGACGGCCGCATTTGCCGGTGTCGACGGGCCTTATCTTGCCAAGGTGATGCATCGCATTAAGGCGCCAATTGTGTCGCGTTGGGCCTCCATTGTGTTGCGCCGGGCACTATTGAGCCGGGCCGCAACGCCGGCGCACATCGCGCCAGCCGATTGGGTTGCAGAGCGCGCTTGGTTGCTTGTCCGTATGGGCGAGGCGGTCTCTGCCCGGTCGCTTGTGCAAGCGATGGATGTCGATCGCTACAGCCCAGCGCTGTTCACGTACGCGATGCAGGCCAGCCTTGCGTCCGGCGACCCGGCCGCTTTGTGCCCGATGGCGAACCTTGCCGATGTCGCCAATCGGAAGACTGCCTGGACATTGGCCAAGGGGATTTGCGCAGCGTTGTCAGATGAAGGGTCAATGGCGCTTGTTTACCTGGATCGCGCGCGGGCGCGGCGGGGCGAGGACAGTCCTGATGTGTTGCTGGCTGAAAAGGTGATGGGCGCGGCACAGAACACACGGCGATCCGTGACAATCAATTGGGATGATGTCGATCGGCTGGATGTTTGGCGCTATGGCATGGCCGTATCAA
>JAHEGQ010000167.1 GCA_024645025.1 Sphingomonadaceae bacterium | reverse complement strand
CTCGCCACGTCCAAAGCGACGGTCGATACGGTGCGCGCTTATTGCGACACGCTGAAAAAGGAAGTCGTCTATGCTGAGGATGAGCCGGGCTTTGTCGTCAACCGCATCCTCTTGCCGATGATCAACGAAGCGGTGTTCGTTCTGGGGCAGGGTACCGCCAATATTCAAGATATTGATAAGGGCTGCCGCATCGGCCTGAACCACCCGATGGGACCGTTGGAACTTGCAGATTTCGTGGGGTTGGATACCTGCCTTGATATCATCAAGGTGCTGTACAACACGACGGGCGACAGCAAATATCGCCCCGCCCCGTTGCTGATGAAATATGTCGAGGCGGGCTGGCTGGGCCGCAAGACCGGGCGGGGCTTTTACGATTATGCAGGGCCAGTGCCGGTCCCGACGCGCTAAGGGGAAAACCCCGCAAATCTTGACCCCGGGGGCTGGAACGCATAGCGCCCGGGACTATGACCAACCACGCACCTGATCAGACCGCGCTCGCCAAGGCGGAAATCCTCACCGAGGCGCTGCCCTATATCCAGCGTTATGCAGGGCAGACCTTTGTCGTGAAATATGGCGGCCACGCGATGGGAGATCCAGAGGCGGCGCGCAATTTTGCTGAAGATATCGTCCTCTTAAAGGCCGTTGGCATCAACCCGATCGTGGTCCATGGCGGCGGCCCGCAGATTGGCCGGATGCTGAAGCAATTGGGGATCGAATCAAAATTCGTGGGCGGCCTGCGTGTTACCGACAAGGAAACCGCCTATGTCGCGGAAATGGTTTTGTCCGGCGCGATCAATAAGGAAATTGTTGGCTGGATCATGCAGGCGGGCGGGCAAGCGGTTGGCCTATCCGGCAAAGATGCAGGGCTGGTTACCGCGCGCAAGATCGAAGGGCGGGAAGCCGATCCCAATCGCGGGATTGAGCGCAATGTCGATATTGGCTTTGTGGGGGAGCCGGTCGCCGTCAACCCGACGATTTTGGAAACGCTGACGCATAACGGGGTCATCCCCGTTGTGGCGCCCATCGCCCCGGACGAAACGGGCGCCACCTTCAACATCAACGCCGATACGATGGCTGGGGCGATTGCGGCCCATCTTAAGGCGGCTCGTCTTTTCTTGCTGACCGATGTGGCCGGGGTACTCGACAAGGACGGCCAGCTGCTGACCGACCTGAACCCATCGCGGATCGAAGAGCTTCAGGCCGATGGCACCGTGACCGGGGGCATGATCCCCAAGCTGGAAACCTGCATCACCGCGGTTGAAGGTGGGGTGGATGCCGCCGTTATTCTGGATGGCCGTGTGCCGCACGTCACCTTGCTGGAAATCTTCACCCGCGGCGGCGCAGGAACGTTGGTCCACAAATAAGTGGTCAGCCTGCCGGATGGGGCAGGGACCAGTCGATTGGCGGCAAGCCTTTTGATTGCAGGAAGGCAATGGCCTTTGAAAAATGGCGGCACCCCAGAAAGCCATTATGCGCGGACAAGGGGGATGGGTGGGCCGCCTTCAGCACCAAATGGCGTGTCGTGTCGACAAAGGCTGCCTTTTTCTGGGCATAGCTGCCCCACAACATGAAGACGACCGGATCGGGTCGATCATTGACAGCGCGGACCACGGCGTCGGTAAACTCTTCCCAGCCGCGCTTCTGGTGGCTGGCGGCTAGGCCCATCTCGACCGTCAGAACGCTGTTGAGCAGCAACACGCCCTGATGGGCCCAAGGCTCCAAAAAGCCATGGCGGGGCCGGGCAAGGCCAAGGTCGCTTTCCAATTCCTTGTAAATATTGACGAGCGAAGGGGGCGGGCGCACGCCGGGTCGCACGCTGAAGCACAGACCATGGGCCTGGCCTTCGCCATGATAGGGGTCTTGCCCTAGAATGACGATGCGCACCTTGGGCAATGGGGTCAGATCCAGCGCGCGGAACCATTCGCGGCCCTTTGGAAAGATGCGCTTGCCCGCTGTTTTTTCTGCGATCAGAAACTGCCGCAACGCCTTCATGCGCGCGGTTTCAAATTCTGGGGCCAGCACGGCCTTCCAGCTGTCCTCAAGCCTGATGGTCTCTGTCATGGCCCTGTCGTGCGGAGATGCGGACCCCAAGTCAATGCCAAGGGCGGTTGCAAGGCCTTGTCATTCACGTCATGACGTAAACGTAAAGCAATGGAGAGGATGACATGGCCGATTATCAGACGATCAAGGTCGATATTTCCGAAGGCATTATGACGCTGACGCTGCATCGCCCGGAAAAAATGAACGCCTTCACCGCCGAAATGATGGCGGAAATGATCAGCGCGTTCGATCTGGCGGATGCGGATGACGATGTGCGTGCGGTTATCGTAACCGGGTCTGGCGACAAGGCCTTTTGTGCCGGCGCCGATCTGTCAGCGGGCGGGGCGACCTTCGATTACGCCAAGCGTGGCGATCGCGACGATAATGCGTCGGCTGTCAAAGCCGATGGCAGCGTGGATTTGAGCCATGAAGGCGCTCGTGATGGCGGGGGCCGCGTGACGCTGCGCATCTTCAATTGCAAAAAGCCCGTTATCGGCGCGATCAACGGTGCTGCCGTCGGCATTGGGGTGACGATGCAGCTACCGATGGATATTCGCATCGCCAGCACCACGGCCCGCTTCGGCTTTGTCTTTGCCCGGCGCGGGATTGTGCCGGAAGCCGCGTCGAGCTGGTTCCTGCCCCGCTTAGTGGGCATCAGTCAGGCGCTGGAATGGTGCTATTCCGGCCGTGTCTTTGGCGCGGAAGAAGCCCTGAAGGGCGGGTTGATCCGGTCCATCCATGAACCGCAAGATTTGCTCTCAGCTGCTCGCGCTTTGGCGAAGGAACTGACGTCGGAAAGCGCGCCCGTCTCTGTTGCGTTGACCCGCCAGATGATGTGGCGGATGCTGGGCGCTGCGCACCCGATGGAAGCGCATAAGCTGGACAGCCGGGCGATCTGGGCACGCGGGGCGGCGGGCGATGCCAAGGAAGGCGTTACCTCCTTCCTTGAAAAGCGGCCCGCCCAATATCCTGACAAGGTCAGCAGCCAGATGCCGCATTTTTCGCCTTGGATGGATGAACCCAAATATGGCTGATCCCGAACCGCCCGCTCAATTTTTTTTGGGTGGGCGCGGGAAGAAGGATGAGGTCCGGCGCAGATAGTCTTCATAGCCGGGCCTGTTCTTTTTCAGGCGGTGTTCCAGCATCGGCACGCCAGAGACGCGGGTTAGAAGGAACGTCAGAAGGATCGGGCCGATCACGCTGGCATAGCCCAGCAGGCCCTCTGCCGCGACAAGCCAAATGCCCCACCAACTGCAGACATCGCCGAAATAATTGGGGTGGCGGGTATAGCGCCACAGCCCAGTATCCAGCACCTTGCCCTGATTGGCGGGATTGCTGCGAAAGGCGGTCAACTGGGCATCGCCAATAGTTTCAAACAAAATACCAATGGTGGCCAGCGCGACGCCGGCCCAGGCGCGAACGCCCAGCGTATCCGACCCATCAAGCTGGCCCAGTTGTGCCGGCAGGCAGACCAGAAACAGCAGCACATATTGCATCAAGAAGACCTGAAGGAAGGAAGCCTTGGCAAAGCTCCAACCCCTTTTGTCCATCAACCGGCCCAATATGGCGGCATAACGGGGATCAACCCCATGGGCCCGCCACCGGGTGAACAGGTGAAGTGACAGCCGCAATCCCCAGATCGCGGTCAGGCCGAACAGCACGGCAAAGCGTGTGCCCGTTCCCCCCACAAGGGCAAAGCTGGTGCCTGCCAGCATCACCATGCCAAAAGGCCAAAAGCTGTCGATCACGGAAACATCGCGTATTCGCACGCAATAGACCCATAGCGCAAACATGGTCGCGGCAAGGACCACCGCGTTGGTCGCGATCAAATATCCAATCATTTTCTGTCCCCCG
>JAHEGQ010000157.1:76-3907 GCA_024645025.1 Sphingomonadaceae bacterium | reverse complement strand
CCCGGCCAGAATGGCACGGACATAAAGCGGATCAACCCCTTCGCCGCTGATCTTGCGGGTAGCGCCCGTGGGCGGGGCTTCAAAGACCGGAAAGCGGCCACGTTGGCCGGGCCTTTGGGGGGCGCGGGGCGCAAAGGGGCGGGGTGCTTGGGCGGGGCGGCGGAATAGATCATCCAACCGCTGCTGAAATTCCAGCCAATATTGGTCCTTTACCCCGGGATCGGCAATCGCTTGCACATGGGTGCGCAGCCGTTGGCGCAGGCCGGCGCGTGCTTCCGGGGTAGCGAGGGGTTCGGCCTCCAGTTCATGTCGCCATAGCCGCTCGACCAACGGTTCAGCCATATTCAGCAGCGCGTCCATCGCGGCGCGGCCGCTGGATTTGATGACATCATCCGGGTCTTGCCCGGTGGGGAGCGTCACAAATTGCAGCGATCGGGCCGGGGCAAGGCCCGGCAAAGCGCGACCAATGGCCCGAACTGCGGCCTTTTGACCCGCGCTATCGCCATCAAAGCAGAGCAGGGGGATATCACTCAGCCGCCACAATCGGGCGATCTGCTCTTCGGTCAGCGCGGTTCCCAAGGGGGCGACCACATCCTCAATCCCGGCTTGGGCAAGGGCGATGACGTCCATATAGCCTTCCACCACGATAACCCGGTTTGTCTTTCGGCTGGCAGGTCCGGCGCGATCCAGATTGTAGAGCGTGCGGCCCTTGTCGAACAAAGGCGTGTCCGGCGAGTTCAAATATTTGGGCTCGCCCGCGCCCAATATGCGCCCGCCAAAGGCAATCACCCGCCCGCGCGCATCGCGAATGGGGATCATCAACCGGCCGCGAAACCGGTCATAACTGTCCTTGTCATCCACTTTGATCAGCAGGCCCGCCTCAATCAGCTTGTCTTCGCCAAAATGGGCAAGGGCGGCCTTTAGCTTGCCCTTGCTGTCGGGCGCATAGCCAATGCCAAAGGTTTTCAGCGTGGCGGGTTTCAGCCCACGCCGGGCGACATAGGCCTGCGCCTCTGCGCCCTCAATCCCTTGCATCTGCGTGATGAACCAATCCGCCGCTGCTTGCATGACATCATAGAGGGAGTTGGCACGTTCCGATTTTTCCCGGGCCTTGGGGTCCATCGCGGGCACATCCATGCCCGCGGCTTCGGCCAGATCCTTCACCGCATCCATGAAGGGCAGGCCGCGATGGTCCGTCATCCAGCGGATCGCATCGCCATGGGCCGAACAGCCAAAGCAGTGGTAAAAGCCCTTTTCGTCATTGACGTAAAAGCTGGGCGTTTTCTCATTATGAAAAGGGCAGCAGCCCTTATACTCGCGCCCCGACTTGGTGATCTTCACCGTCTTTGCGACAAGCGTCGACAATTGCGTGCGTGCGCGAAGTTCATCCAGCCATGCGGGGGAAAGGGACATAAGTTTATTTCCCCTTCCCGCGTGCGGGCTGGGCTAGGGGTGGGCGTGCCCCTGTCCCTGATCCGTTCCTCCCGAGCGAAGTCGAGGGACGTGTAGGGCAGGTCAAAGCCCCCGCTCCTTGGGTGGGCGTGCGAAATACGAAAGCCGGGACCAATCGCCAGCGAACAGGGCCTCTTTCTTCGCCCGGGACCAGGGCTTGATCTGCACCTCTGCCGTCAAGGCCTCGGCTCGGGTCTGAAATTCCTCCTGCCACACCAAGCGAACTGGTCGTCGACGCGAGGTGAAATCTGAATAACCGCCTGTCTGATGTTCGGCTAATCGCCGGGCAAGGTCATCGGTATGGCCAGTGTAAAAACGGCCATCTGCGCATTGCAGAACGTAAACCCAAAACGACATCCTGTCCTATTAGCGATCTGGGAGAGGGTTAGTCGAGATATATCCAGCAATGCGGGCTAGGTCCCTCGACTTCGCTCGGGACGAACGGAAAACCTAAACTCAGGAAGCAACCTCAGCTCAACGCCGCCTTCACCAGCGCGCTGGCCTTTGACATATCCAGATTGGCGGCGTGACGTTCTTTCAAAGTGGCCATCACCCGGCCCATATCCTTCACGCTGGAGGCGCTCAGTTCTGCCTTGATCGCGTCGATGGCGGCGGCGGTTTCAGCCTCGCTCATCTGTTGGGGAAGAAAGTCTTCGATCACGATGACTTCGGCGGCTTCGATATCGGCCAGTTCCTGACGGCCCCCTTTAACATAAAGGTCAATCGATTCGCGGCGCTGCTTCACCATTTTCTGCAAAACTTCGGTCACCAGCAGATCGTCATCATCCGGGGCCTTGCCGGTGCGGGCTTCAATGTCGCGGTTTTTGATCGCAGCTTGGATGAGGCGGATGGTCGCGGTTTTTGGCTTGTCTCCGGCCTTCATGGCGGTCACCAGCGCGGCCTTGATGTCGTCGCGAATCATGTGCGTCTTTCGTCTTTTGGGAAGAATGGTTCTTAGCTGGGGAAAAACGTTTTTAATAGATCGACGCTTCCCGCCCCCATCTCTAGCGGGGGTGCCTTAGCGACATCGCCAAAAACTCGATTTGAAGGAGCGCCCCATCATGGCCGACCCCACCAGCACGCGTGCGCCCAACGGAGCGACAGGCGTATTGGTTCTGGCGTCTGGCGATGTGGTCTGGGGCCGGGGCTTTGGCGCTGAAGGCGCCGCTGTCGGCGAAGTCTGCTTCAATACGGCCATGACGGGCTATCAGGAAGTGATGACCGACCCCAGCTATGCCGGGCAAATCATCAACTTCACATTCCCGCATATCGGCAATGTCGGGACCAATGCTGAAGATGTTGAAGCGACCAATCCGCATGCGCTGGGCTGCATCGTCCGAGAGGACGTGACCGACCCCTCCAACTTCCGGAATACCCTGCATTTCGTGAAGTGGATGGAGAGCAATGGCCGTATCGGCCTGTCGGGCGTTGATACCCGCGCGCTGACCCGCCTGATCCGCCTGAAGGGTGCGCCCAATGCTGTCATCGCGCACAGTGCCAAGGGCCAGTTTGATCTTGCCGCCCTGCTCGCGCAAGCGCGCGCGTGGCCGGGTCTGGAGGGGATGGACCTCGCCAAGGATGTGACCACGCTGCAAAGCTATGATTGGGGCGATGGCCTGTGGACGTTGGCTGACGGCTACGCAACGAACAGTGCCAACCCCAAGGGGCCGCGCGTCGTTGCTCTTGATTATGGCATCAAGCGCAACATCTTGCGCAATCTGGTGGATGCCGGCGCTCAGGTTGTTGTGCTGCCGGCGACTGCGAGTTTTGACGATATCATGGCGCATAACCCCGATGGCCTTTTCCTGTCCAATGGCCCGGGCGATCCGGCGGCCACCGGCGTTTATGCCGTGCCCGTTATTCAGCAATGGCTGGCAACGAAAAAGCCGCTGTTTGGCATTTGTCTGGGCCATCAGATGCTGGGTCTGGCCGTCGGCGCCAAGACCGAGAAAATGCATCAGGGCCATCGCGGTGCCAACCATCCGGTGAAACGACTGGAAGATGGGCGCGTTGAAATTACCAGCATGAACCACGGCTTTGCGGTCGATGCAGCGACGCTGCCCGCCAATGCCCGGGCGACGCACGTCTCGCTGTTCGATGGCTCCAATTGCGGTTTTGAATTGACCGATCAGCCGGCCTTCAGCGTCCAATACCACCCCGAAGCCTCGCCCGGCCCGCAGGACAGCCACTACCTGTTCGCGAAGTTTGTCGGGATGATGGGAACCAACTAATGCCGAAAAGAACCGACATCACTTCCATCCTCGTCGTTGGCGCTGGTCCGATTGTGATCGGCCAGGCCTGCGAGTTCGATTATTCGGGCACACAGGCCATCAAGGCGCTGAAGGAAGAGGGCTATCGCATCGTCCTTGTCAATTCCAA
>JAHEGQ010000147.1 GCA_024645025.1 Sphingomonadaceae bacterium | reverse complement strand
TACTGCGCCGCGCAAGGGTGGGATGCACAACCGGGGCAAGTGGCGTTATGGCAATTCCGCCCGCCTCAAGCGCCAATGTCCGCACCAATGGCAGCGCCGCCGCCGCAAAGGGGGACGCATCGCCCTGCAGCCAAAGCGCGGTCATCGGGCCATCCTTTAGCCAGCCCCGCAGCGTATCAAGGATTTGCCATAGCCCATCATGCAGGTCTTGCGCAGCGGTGGTCGCAGGCAGCGACAGGCGGCGCAAACCGTCGCTTGCTTGCCCGATCAAGGTGGTGCCACCGCCTTGGGCAAAAAGCGCCTGCATTGGCGCGGGCAAGGTAGCGGTGGGTTCTCGCATCGCTGCCATATCCGCAACGATGGTTTCAGACACGGCGACCGGACGGGTGGCAAGGCCGATGATGCGTGCCACAACGCGCCCTTCGCAGATCATATCGACATCATGCCGCCCGTCGGCGCGGCGTCGGCACAGCGACACCGCCTGTGTCAGCGGCTGATCAGAGATCGCAAAGCGTTCAACGGCAAAGGGAACCCCCGCCGGTTCGCCTATGAACAGCGCGGCAACCAGCGTTTGAAGCGCGGCGTCCAGAAGAATCGGATGCGACGGGCCATCAGGGGTGGGGGCATCAGGCGGCAAGCCAAGGTCGGCCAGAACCTGACCTCCAGCCAGTGCCATGCCCCGCACCGCGCGGAAGGCGGGGCCATGCGCGATGCCCGCCGCGAGCAGCCGGTCATAGGGTAGGCCCAGATCAACCGACTTTTCGGGCAGCGGGTCGGAGGCGGGCAGGGGGTCAGCCGCCGCCAAACGGCCCCGCACCACCACGTCACCTGCGCCATCGCGCACCACGAAATCCGCAGCGCCGTCAAGGTGGAACGTCAGGTCGATGCCGTTTTCGCCCAGCCGCACAGGCCGCAGCCAGACCACATCGGCCAGAACCGCGAATTGATCCGCCGTGCCAAAAGCCTGCGCGGCATAGGTCAGCGTCACCATGCCCGGCAGGATGGACACCCCGCCGATGATGTGATGCGCGAGATAGGGGTGATCTGCCGCAACATGCAGCCGTGCGCCGGTTTCGTTCTGCTCAAACCGCAGGGCCGATACCGGCGCTGCGGTGGGCTGCGGTGCTGGCAGGGGTTCGAACCAATGGCTTGTCCGGTCAAACACATAGCCCGGCAGATGCAGGCGCGGGCCTGCAGGGATATGCGCCGCCCAATCAACCGCGCCGCCCGTGACCCAAGCTTGTGCCAGTGCCGCCAGATCATCCCCATTGGCGGGCAGGGCGGCGGTTTCTTCGTCCACCACGCCTTGGCAAAGACCTTCGGCCGCCAGGCCGCGCAACGCACCCGCCAGATCATCCGCCACCAGCGCCGCGCGACGCGACATTGCGGCACGGCCAAAGGCCAAACTGCGCGCGACACTGGCCAGGTCGGCATCAGGGTGCCGGGCCAGCCAATCGCGCAAGGTTTGCAGCCGATGCCGCAGCGCCGCTGGGCTGCGCGCCGACAGCAGGATCGGCAGCGGACCATGCACCGTATCCGCAGATGCCGGGCGCAAATATTCCTCGATCAGGGCATGGGCGTTGGTGCCGCCAAAACCAAAGGAACTGATCCCAGCACGGCGGGGGTGATCCGCGATGCGGGGCCAATCTTCCAGCCGGTCCGCGATCCGCAAACCCGACCCCGCCAGACGCAACAGTGGGTTCGGCTTTTCAAATCCGGCAGTGGGCGGGATCTTGCCATGATGAAGTGCCGCGATCACCTTGGCCAGTCCGGCAATGCCTGCCGCGCCTTCAAGATGGCCGATGTTGTTCTTGACCGAACCGATGCGGATTGCACCTTCGGTCGGGGTGGTGCCTGCCTGCGCGTAAAGCGCGTCAAAAGCGGTTTTTAGACCCCGCACCTCGATCGGGTCACCGATCGGGGTACCGGTGCCATGGGCCTCGATATAGCCTAGCGTTTCGGGCGGAATGGCGGCGCGGGTGACAACGCGGGTGATCAGAGCGGCCTGTTCGGTGGGGTTGGTGACAGTCAGTCCCGCGCTGTGGCCGCCATGGTTCGATGCCACTTCGCGGATCACGGCGTGGATCGGGTCACCATCGGCCACGGCGCGGGCCAGTGGTTTCAACACCACCATCGCCGCGCCTTCGCCGCGCACATAGCCGTTGGCAAGGTGGTCAAACGCGCGGGATTCGCCGGTTTTCGACAGCATCCCGGCCTTGGCAAAGGCAAGGAAATGATCCGGCGACCAGATCAGGTTCGCACCGCCCGCCAATGCCAGATCACACGCCCCCGCCCGCAGCGCCTGAACCGCCTGTTCGATGGCGACCAGCGCGCTGGAACAGGCGGTGTCATTGCTGACGCTTGGTCCGGTGAAATTGAACAGATAGGATACGCGGTTTGCCAGAATGGCCTGCGAAATGCCGGTCGCCATATGCGCTTCCGGCTCCAGCCCCGCGCGGGATTGCAGTTCCAGATAGTCCCAATGGCACGACCCGACAAAAACACCGACATCACGGTTTGGCAGGGCGGCAGGGTTCAGGGCAGCATCTTCAAGAGCGTTCCATGCGGTTTCAAGGATGAATCGCTGCTGCGGGTCCATGCGGTTGGCTTCGCGGGCCGAGATGCCAAAGAACAGGGGATCAAACCCGTCCGCCTGATCGACAAAGCCGCCCCAGAAGGGCCGGTCCGGCGGAAAGCCCGATACGCGCCGTTGCGCGGGCAATTCGGTGATCGCCACCCCGCCTATGGCCAGCATGTCCCAGAAATCGGCCAACGTTTCCGCCCCCGGAAAGCGTAAGGAAAGGCCGACGATGGCGATGGGTTCAGCATGCTTCATGCGGCAAGCCTTTCGTCAACCTGCACCCGGAGGCGCGCGCGCAGATCGGTTTCCGACACCGCAGGCAGGCCTAGGCCGCAGACATATTGCGCATGCAGCATCTGAAAGCTGAGCAGTGAAACAAACGCCTGATTTTCCGCGACGCTGATACCTTCGGCCGGGGTGGTCATCACCTTGTTCACCAACCGTTCGGCAAAGCGGGCATCAATCACGCCCGACCGCCCCAGTTCCTGCGCCGACAGCACCAGTTCCAGATAATCGGGCCGTTCCTGCACAAAGGATTTGCTGTCTGCCGCACGATAGGGGTGCTTGTGGCGACCGCGGATTTCATCGGGCAATTCGGGGAAGGCGGCCTTTAGCACGGCCTTTTCCGTCCAGCCGTCATCATGTTTCAGGTTCACCGAACCCGCCATGCCCACGACGTTGAAATCAAGGAACGGGCAGCGGTTTTCTACGCCATGCGCCATGCCCATCCGTTCGCCCTGACTGGACAGCAGATAGCCCGACAAAAGCGTGTTGAACTCAAGCCACTGCGCTTTTTCCACCGCCGAAAGCGCGGCAAAGCCATCATCGGACTGCGTGGACGCGATCAGCGGGTGTAGCGCCTCACCGGCCAACGCGCGGTCTGCCAAAAGGCGCAGCGACAGATTGCCGTTCTGATACCGGATTTCATGCGAAAACAGTCCCGGCAGGCGTTCGGTGGCGAACTGGTCGTAAAGCCCGATCATGCCCGGCGCATTGGCGAAATGTTTCAGATATGGGTTCAGCCGCGCCACGCGCGCCTTGCGGGTTTCCACATCCAGCCCCGCCCAAGCCTGCCGCAGCATAGTTTCACGGAACAGGTCATAGCCAAGGAACACCTCATCCGCGCCTTCGCCACTTAAGATCGTCTTGATGCCGTCGCGCTGCACCCGTTCCGACAGCAGGAACATCGGGACAAAGGCGGTGCGAAAGATCGGAATTTCGGCGTGATAGACCGCCTGTGGGAAGGCGGCGCAGATATCGGCATGGGTGGCCTGCAACGTGGTGTGGCGGGTGCCAAAGCGCTGGCTGGCAAGCGCCTGGAACGGAGTTTCGTCCA
>JAHEGQ010000124.1 GCA_024645025.1 Sphingomonadaceae bacterium | reverse complement strand
ACGATCAACCCGGATGAGGCCGCCCACTTTGGTCAATTGGCGGCAGATTGGTGGAATCCCGCCGGTTCATCCGCTATGCTCCATAAGCTCAATCCTGTGCGGTTGCGGTTCATTCGAGCAGCGATTGACCGACATTGGGGCGGGGACACCCGATCTTTTCAGCCGCTGGTTAACAAGTCGGCGCTTGATGTTGGGTGCGGTGCTGGGCTGTTGTGTGAACCTTTGGCGCGTTTGGGTGCCCGCGTTACGGGCGTGGATGCGGCCCCTGAGAATATCCGGGCCGCAGTTGAGCATGCGGCCGACTCAGGCCTTTCCATCACCTACCACGCTGGGGAGATTGCGAGCCTGTCAGGGGCGTTTGATCTTGTGACTTCAATGGAAGTTGTCGAACACGTCAACGACCCGGCCGCTTTTCTTGCCCAGCTTGCCGACCGATTGGCCCCCGGCGGCGTTTTGATCCTGTCGACGCCAAACCGGACGCGATTGTCCCAGCTGGCGATGATTACGCTGGGCGAAGGGTTGGGCGCGATCCCCAAGGGGACGCATGATTGGGACAAGTTCCTGACCCCGGATGAAGTGACCGGGATCCTCGCCGCGTTGGGCTTTCGCATCGAAGAAATGCGCGGCATCGCCTTTTCACCAACGGCTGGCCTGCACCTGTCGGACGACGTTTCGCTGAACTATGTGTTGAGTGCGACGCGGATTTAGAAATCCACCTTGTCGTAATGCGGCGGCGGTGGGATGACTTCCATCCGTTCGCTCAGAAGCGGGCGGAAGGAAGGCCGGGATTTAAGACCAGAATACCAGCGTCGGGTCGGCTCATGGCTTCGCCAGTCGATACCGCCCAGATAATCGGCAACAGAAATATGCGCCGCCCCTGCCAGATCCGCCAAGCTCAGGCTGGCGCCCGCCAGCCAATTACGGTGGTCCAGCAACCAATCGATATAATCCAGCAACTGGTTCGCATTTTTCATCGCCATGCGTAACACACCGGCATCGGGCGTGGTGCGGCTGACAAGCCGCTTTTCCATCCGCTCGTTAAGCAAAGGGGCGACGACCTGCAGATAGAATTGCTCATCGAACCACGCCACCAGCCGGCGGATTTCCGCCCGGTTGGCGGCCGTGCCTGAAATCATGGGCGATTGTTCAACGGTTTCTTCCAAGAATTCGCTGATCGCGTTGGAGTGGATAAGGGTAATGCCCTTGTCGCTATGAACCATCACAGGCACTTGCCCGGCGGGGTTCAGATCCAGAAACTCGTCGCGACGTTCCCAAGGATATTCGCGGACCAGTTCATAACCGACCCCTTTTTCACCCATTAACAGGCGCACCTTGCGGGAAAAGGGACACAGGGGAAATTGGTAAAGCTGCCACATGGCCAAGGTAATTAGGGGTGCTGGACCCGAAGGAAAAGGGGGGCGCAACGATAACTGTGGATCAAATACATGATGCTGTTGGGTTTAGGCGCAATGTTGATGAGCGAGTGCCTCAAGAACATCTTCCAGCCGCGCCGGGTCGCCCAGCGCGATCACTTCGCCGCTCGATCCTGCATTCAACGGGTTGCCATGCCAATCGCACATTGTCCCGCCTGATCCTTCGACAATTGGGACAAGAGCCGCAAAATCGTGCAGCTTCAGCCCGGCTTCCACAACCAAATCGACATGGCCGCTCGCAACAAGGCCGTAATTATAACAATCACCCCCATAGACGATCCGTCGCCGGGCAACCTTGCCCGCAAGGCCAAGGAAATGCTCTGCCTGATGCTCGGAAAACAGGTGCGGGCTGGTGGTCGCCAGCACCGCATCATCCAGCGTCCGGCAGCGGCGGCTTTGCGCCGGGGCATTGTTGAAAAGGGTCGTCTGCCCAACCGCACCAATCCAGCGTTCGCCGCTAATGGGTTGGTCGATAATGCCCAAAACGGGCCACCCATCCTGCAACAGCGCAATCAACGTGCCGAATATGGGGCGGCCCGCGACAAAGCTGGTCGTGCCGTCGATCGGGTCCAGCACCCAGACGCGGCTGGCATCGGCGCGTTCGGCCCCAAATTCTTCGCCTATAATTCCATCACGCGGGCTTTCGCGGCCTATGATCCGGCGCATCGCCGCTTCGGCCGCGCGGTCGGCCAGCGTGACGGGCGAGGCGTCGGCTTTGTCCTCCAACCCAAAATCGCCGCGGAAATAGGGGCGAATGGCAGCACCCGCCGCATCGGCGAGGCTGCAAGCGAGGGCAAGATCGGTATCCATGGACATGAACGGCCTTTAGGCGGCGTTGCGGCAGTCGCCAAGGTTAGTGCTGCAACGCCTTCACAATATCCTCAACCATCTTCTTGGCATCGGCGAGGAGCATCATGGTCTGGTCCATATAGAACACGTCATTGTCGACGCCAGCATAGCCGACGCCGCCCATCGAGCGTTTGATGAACATGATCGTCTTGGCCTTGTCGACATCGAACACCGGCATCCCATAAATGGGCGACGATTTGTCCGTCTTGGCGGCCGGGTTCACAACGTCGTTCGCGCCGATGATGAAGGCGACGTCGGTCTGCGCGAACTCGCTGTTAATGTCTTCCAGCTCAAACACTTCGTCATAAGGCACATTTGCTTCGGCCAAAAGCACGTTCATATGCCCGGGCATCCGGCCTGCAACCGGGTGGATCGCATATTTGACGCGCACGCCTTCTTTCTTCAGCAGATCACCCATTTCCCGCAAGATGTGCTGGGCCTGCGCCACCGCCATGCCATAGCCGGGGATGATAATAACCTGTTCGGCTTCTTTCAGCAGGAAGGCCGCATCTTCGGCGGACCCGCGCTTCCAGGGGCGCTGTTCCTTCGCGGCACCGCCGCTGGACGCTGCCTCTGCCCCAAAGCCACCGGCGATCACGCTGATGAAGCTGCGGTTCATTGCCTTGCACATGATGTAGGAGAGGATCGCGCCCGATGAACCGACCAGCGCGCCCGTGATGATCATTGCGGAATTTTGGAGGGTGAAGCCCATCGCGGCGGCGGCCCAGCCCGAATAGCTGTTCAGCATCGACACAACGACGGGCATGTCCGCCCCCCCAATGGGGATGATCAGCAAAAAGCCAATGGCAAAGGACAGCGCCGTCACCGTCCAGAAGATCCAGGGAGACTGGTCGGTCAGGAAATAGCCAATCAGCCCAAGGATTGCGGCCAGTGTGCCCAGGTTGATGACGTGCCGGGCGGGCAACAGGATCGGCGCGCCCGACATATTGCCGTTCAATTTCAGGAACGCGATAACAGAGCCCGAAAAGGTGATGGCCCCAATGGCGACACCCAGCCCCATTTCAATCCGGCTGACGCTATGGATCAGTCCGTCTGCGCCCGCGATCCCAAAGTTTTCTGGCTGGAGAAAAGCCGCAGACGCGACCAGCACAGCTGCCAAGCCAACCAGCGAGTGAAAAGCCGCCACAAGCTGCGGCATATCCGTCATCGCGATGCGTCGCGCCGTGATCCAGCCAATACCGCCACCGAGCGCAATAGCCCCCAGGATTTCGGGCAGGCTAGCGATTTCATGGGTGGCAAGCGTGGTGGAAACCGCAATCGCCATGCCCGCCATGCCAAAACGATTGCCGCGCCGAGACGTCGCCGGCGAGGATAGGCCCCGCAAAGCAAGAATGAAGAAAATGCCCGCGATCAAATAGGCCAGCATGACCCATGACGGTTGTGCGAGTGTCGCGTGCATTTGCCCTCCCATGCGCGCCGAAATGACGATGCGCCCAAGGCTTAAATGGCGCCCTGCAAAAAGCCACCAAAAATTGTCTGTAAAAAGGGAAATTGCCGGGAGGGGAGGAGAGAGAGGGGGAATCCCGTCCCGGCGACCGCGGGATATCCAGACGCGCTACTTGGGTCGATATCCCCTTAAGGACATCTGACCCTAAGGTCAGGATCAGGCGCCAGATGGCCCAGAGATATTGGCCTCCACCGCGATGCGGATGGCATCT
>JAHEGQ010000295.1 GCA_024645025.1 Sphingomonadaceae bacterium | reverse complement strand
TACATGGACGGCAAGATCGAGATCGACAGTCTGATCACCCATATCCTGCCGCTGGAGCGGATCAACGAAGGCTTCGATCTGATGCACAAAGGCGAAAGCATTCGCGCGGTTGTGGTTTACTGACGCATCAACCAGACTGCGCCGCCCGCCAGTCAAGCTTTGGCGGGGGGTGTAACCGCAAAATTGTCTGGCCACGCCTGTCTAGCCCATGAAAAGGTCGCCGTTGACGTTCAGGATCTGCCCCGTCACTTAGCTTGCCGCTGGATTGGACAGGAAGGCGATGACCGAGGCTACCTCGTCAGGTTTGCCGATGCGCCCTAGCGGGATGCGCGGTGTTCTGTGCCAGTTCCGACTCGGGGACCGCATCGCGTGTGCCGCCATCTTTTTCGGTCCAACCCGGCACGACGCAATTGAAGGTCGCTCCGGTCGGGCTGAAATGCAGCGCGAAGGATTGCACCGCCGTTTCAAGCGCCGATTTTGACGCCACCAACATCGGAAAAGGCCGCATATAGGTGCGAAAAACATGTGAGGTGAAGCTTCCAACCGCAACCACACGGGCAAAGGGCGATGCCGCAAACAGCGGCGCGGCCGACTGAACCAGCGCGGAAACGCTGTAAAGATTGCCGCGAAAAGCGCGGTCCAGATCCGCCGGGGTGCCTTGATCGACCGATTTCAGGATCGGGAATCCGGCATTGGCCACAAGCACATCCAGCGGCCCAAAGGCGGCCATCGCCTTGGGGATAAGAAGGGTCCGATGGTTTCATCGCCAAGATTGGCAAGGGCTGTCACAGCCGCGCACCCTTGCGCGCACCGCTTCGGCCAGATTTTCCAACGCGGCACCCGAATGGCCTGCGTGAACGACGAGGCCCGCGTAATCTTGGGCCAACAGCCGCGCGGTTGCCGCCCCTATCGAGACATCTTCGGCAAAGCGCGTCCCATCGGTGACGACGATCATCGTCGTGCCGCCTTCGGCGAGTTCGCGCATCACGGCCAGCACTTCCAGCCCTAGTTCAGGGTCCAGCGCCAACGCCCGCGCGATTGCGATTAACTGCTGTTGGCCGCCGAACACCGCGCCGGATACTGCATCGCCTTGTCCCACAGCCCGACGCGGCTAAGCAGTTGCATCGATCGTTCATCCGCTTTGGCCTGACTGCGGCCAAGAACGCGCCGTTACGCAATGGAGACGTTGCGCAGCACGTTCAGATGCGGGAACAGGTTGAAGCTTTGGAACACCCTGCCGGCATTGCGACATAGCGCCTGCAACTCGCGCCCATGCGAGGCGCTGTCCAGCCCGATGGTCATCCCGGCCACGGTCACAGCACCGACGGTATGCGTTTCCAGCCGGTTGATGTAGCGCAGCAACGTGCTTTTGCCCGAACCACTTGGCCCGATCATGGCGACGATTTCGCCCTTCTGCACGGGAAGGTCGATGCCCTTCAGGACTTCGTGGCTTCCAAAGGATTTGCGTAGCCCTTCAACATGGACAAGCGGGTGTTGATCGGGGGCGGGTAGTGCCATTTCAAATCCTTCCGTCAAAGAGGGCCACTTGGCACAGGTCTTCCTTGGGCGGTCCCCAAGTGGGGCCGCCAGTGGTGATGAACATTGGGGATTTCCTTGTATCCTAAGGATCAGGCGTAGATGTAACCGCCTGATACGATGATGTTTTCGCCCGTCATATAGGTATTCTTCGGCCCCGCAGCCATCAGCACCCATTCCGCCATTTCGCGCGGCTCGCCGCCACGGCCAAGCGGGCTGGCCTTGGCCAGCTCGTCCAGAAAGCCCGAGATGCGGGCCTTGTCCGTGGCCATGCCCGCAGGGGCGACTGAGTTGACCAGAATCCCGTCGGGGGCAACATGATGCGCCATGCTTTTGGTCAGGGAAACCACAGCGGCCTTGGTTGCGGCGTAATGGGCGTTCTGCGGATGCGCTTTGAAGGCGTCAACCGAGGTGATGTTGACGATGCGGCCGCGCACATGGCCCAAGGGCGTCTGCCCCTGCATCTGGCGGATCGCGGCGACCATCATGTGATAAGTGCCTTTCACGTTGATCGCGTTCGAGGCATCCCAATCGGCGTCCAGAATTTCAAGTATAGGCTTGCGCGGATAGATCGCGGCGGAGTTGATCAGCGTATCGACACGCCCCAGTTCCGCCGCCACCTTGGCAAAGGCGGCATGGGCGGCGTCTGACGTGCGGATGTCACAGGTGGCAAAGGCCGCCTTGCGACCGGCCTTGCGCGCCGGAGCCAGCGCCGCGTCGGCGGCTTCGGCGTTCAGGTCGATAATCCCGATGCCAGCCGCACTCTGTTCGACCGCCATTTCCGCCAGCAGCGCGCCAAGTCCGGCCCCGCCGCCGACGATCACCACATTCAGTCCGTCCATGTCATTTGTCCTTCTTTTGCGCGCCGGTGGCGGTGGCCTGATGGGTGGGCAGGATATCAAAACGCGCCACGTCAACATATTGCGGCAGCGCCAGCACGGCGGTCAGCATGGAAGCGACGTCGTGCGGCTGCACGGCAGAGTTGCCCGCATACATCGCCGCCCGCGCTGCCTCTGGCAGCAGATCCTTGTAAAGACTGGTTTCAACGCGGCCCGCGACAATCTCGGTCACGCGCACGCCATGCGGGGCCATGTCCAGACGCAGCGCCTGTGCAAAACCGCCAACCGCGGCCTTGGTCGCGCAATAGACCGACAGATTGGCAAAGGGCGCATGGCCCGCCGTCGATCCGGTAAAGAAGATATGACCTTGGCCCCGCGCCCGCATTCCCGGTGCCACAGCCCGCGTCATCGCCAGAACCGACCCAAGGTTGACGGCCACGGCCTGATCAATCTCGTCATCCGAAAGATCGCAAAACGGGGCCATGCGGGGCATCATGCCGGCATTGTTCACCAGCACATCCGCCGCCAGCCCGTCCAGTGCTGCGGCCAAGGCCGCCCTGTCCGACAGATCGACAGCGCGGGTTTTTAGACCCAGCGCCTGCAATTCGGCCAGCGCATCTTTCTGACGGCCAAAGGCGATCACCTCATATCCCGCGCCATGCAGTGCAAGCGCGATGGCACGCCCGATTCCGCTTGTTGCTCCGGTGACGATTGCTTGCATGATCCATCCTTTTCACGGGTATCGTGACTGATCACCCTGTTTTGCAAAAACAAGAAAAACATTGAAACGACAAGTTGTGCTTGTTTGTCAGTCGGTAACTGTTGCCCAGTTCTCGGTCTCGATCCAGGCGCAGAAGGCGGCGATGGTCTTCATGCGGCGGTGGGCTTTTGGCAATATCAGGTAAAAGCCTGGCACCTCGGCCTCGGTCATGTCCTGCATGACGGTCATGCCAAAAGGGGCGACCAGCTTGCACACCTTCAGATCCTCGGCCGCATCAATGGTTGAAATCAGCCCGATGCCCAGCCCCGCCAAAGTGCCGCGCCGCATCGTGGCAGCATCCTGAAAGCGGATGTCGTGGGGGTTTCCGCGTGAGGGAACGCCAAGATGGCGCAGGATATGCGGCCAAAGCTCGGTCGCCAGCACCGGATGCAGCAGGGGCATGCTGGCCAAATCTTGCGGGCCTGAAATCTGTCGTGCAAGTTCGGGTGTGCAGCAGATGACCTTGTAATCGCGCAGCAAAAGCGTGGCCTCAAAGCCCTTCCAGCCGCCATAGCCCCACTGGATCGCCACATCCACATCATCGGCAACGAAATCGGGCAGATCGACCATTGTGGTCAGACGCAGGTCGGCCTCTGGCACCGCCGCGCGAAAGCGGGCAACGCGGTCCAGCAGATAGCGGGTGGCGAAATAGGGGCTGGCGTTGACATTCACTCGGCTGCGAATGCTTGACTTGCCGATCCGCCGCACCCCTTCGGCCAGCTCTTCAAAGGCAGCCTGAACGAAATGCGCCAGTAGGATCGCATGTTCGTTCGGCTCAATCGCCCTGCCTTTGCGCTCGAAGAGTTCAACGCCCAAGGAATCCTCCAGCAGCTTGACCTGAAGGCTGACGGCTTGGGGTGTCACGCTCAG
>JAHEGQ010000288.1 GCA_024645025.1 Sphingomonadaceae bacterium | reverse complement strand
GCGGGATCGCCTGACCCGTGATCGCCTCCAGCTTCTCCATCACCGCAGCACGGCTGTTCGACAAATTGTCGAAGCAGACAATCTGATGCTCCGCCGCCGCCAGCGCGACCGCCGTATGGCTTCCGATATAGCCTGCACCGCCGGTCAGTGGGATGTTCATATCAAAGGCTTTCCAGAGCGTATGTATCTTTTACCATCTGCTGCCTTTGCGAAAGGCGTGGATAAGCACTCATAAGGAAAGCCTCATTCACAAAAATGAATATTGTCTAATTCAATGCTGCCATATATGCAGTGATTGCATTAAAAAATAATGAGTGTTTTGTGTGAGTAAAATTCATTCGGGTTTTTTTGACATTCAGGCTGCTCCTATCTTCCCAGTTATCTTGTGCGGTGGTTCCGGCACCCGGCTTTGGCCGGTGTCGCGCAAGGCAACGCCGAAGCAATTCGGCAAGCTGATTGGGCGGGAGAGCCTGTTTCAAAGCGCGGCTCGGCGCGTATCGGGTGGGGCGTTTGAAGCGCCGGTCGTGGTCACCGGCGACCCTTTTCGTTTCACGATTGTCGAACAATTGGCGGATATCGAAACAGCGGCCGGAGCCATTTTGATCGAGCCCGAGGGGCGCAACACGGCCCCTGCCGTTCTGGCGGCAGCGCTCTGGATACGCGCCCAGTCCCCATCGGCGCTGATGTTGGTCATGCCTGCAGACCACCAGATCCCCGACAGCCGCGCCTTTCAGTTGGCGGTGCGGGCGGCCGCGCCTCGCGCTTTGGCTGGGGACCTCATCACCTTTGGCATCCTGCCAACCCATGCTGAGACGGGCTATGGCTATCTGGAACTCGCGCCGGGTGCGCGCACGACGGCAGACCAGCCCCAGCCACTCAACCGATTTGTCGAAAAGCCCGATGCAGCCCGTGCGGCCGAGATGGTCGCCTCAGGCCAATATCTCTGGAATGCCGGGATTTTTCTGTTCTCGGTAGACGCGATCATCGCCGCTTTTGCGCGTCATGCGCCCGAAATGCGCACTGCGGTGGCGGCATCTGTCGCCGCCGCGAAGCCGGACCTTTCCTTTGTCCGGCTGGACCCCAAGGCGTGGCAGGATGTTGCCAGCATTTCCATCGACTATGCGATTATGGAAAAGGCCGAAAATCTCTCGGTTATGCCTTTTGCAGCGGGGTGGTCCGATCTGGGCGTCTGGGCAAGCGTGATGCAAGAAAGCGCAGCGGATGCCAATGGCAATGTCTGTTCCGCCAATACTACCGCGCTCGGCTGCACCAATAGCTTGTTGAAGGCAGAAGGGGCGGGGCTGCACTTGGTGGGCATTGGCCTTGAAGGCATGATGGCTGTGGCGACGCCCGATGCCATCCTTGTTGCGCCCCTGTCTGAAAGTCAGCGGGTCGGAGAAGCGGTGGCTGAGCTGCGCCGCAAGGGGATCAAGCAAGCCGATATTTCAGCCAGAGATCAGCGGCCTTGGGGCTGGTTTGAAAGCCTGGCTGTTGGGAGTAGTTTTCAAGTGAAGCACATTGTTGTTCGGCCCGGCCAGGCCTTGTCGCTGCAAAGCCATAATCACCGCGCCGAACATTGGATTGTGGTGGCGGGGACAGCCAAGGTTACGATTGGGGATCAGATTAGCGAGGTGGGGGCCAACCAATCGGTTTACGTGCCCCTGGGCGCGATCCACCGCTTGGAGAATCTTGGCGATGTTCCTGTTGAAATGATTGAAGTTCAGACGGGGGCCTATTTGGGGGAAGACGATATCGTCCGCTATGAAGACCGCTATGCACGAACCTGAGGGGCGCGATCCTCAGCGACGATAAACAAAGGACAGCGTGGCGATGTTTTCCAAATAGTTCGCCGGGGTATAGTTTGAATGTCGGTCGATGGTGCGCCATTCGGGCCGTAGCGTGAACCCGCTGCCAAGCGGGATGTCAGAGGCAAGGCTGTAGCTGTATCGACTTTCGCGCCGGGCCGCACCGATGCTGGGAAAGGTGCCAAGATAATGGCGGGTGCGATAGGTGAAGCCTGCCCTGATGCGACTGGCGCTGTTGATCAGGGTTAGGGGCAATTGCAGCCGTGCTGCGGTCTGCCAGCTTTTAAAGTCATAAGCGGCGTCGTTGGCATCTTCGCGCTCAAAACGGGCGGACAGGTTCATAAAGGCGCGCCGTTTGCTGAAGAAGTACCATCCCCCAAGGTCGGCCGAATGGGTTTGCGCATCCAGCTTGTCTGCAGTCGCGAAATTCTTGCGCGTATAGCCATAGGCCCCCCGCAGGAACAGGCCGGGTGCCACAAACCCGCCAAGCGCAGGGCTGGCCGTGTGCATATCCAAAAAGGCGTTTCCACCCAGCTTCATATGGTAGAAGCGATAGTCAGCGGATAGGGTCGCGCCGCCAATCTGGGTTGATGCGCTGATCGAAGGGCTATGGATCTGCAAATTAAAGTCTGCGACATCCTCATAGACCGTCTGGTCAAAATCATAGCCGATGGTCAGATTTGTCTTGCCCGACTTTAGCAGCCGGTAGCGCCCCGAAATGCCCAGCAGCAGGGCGGTGTCGCCTTGCCGGGCGCTCAGATCGGTTTGGTCAACCGAAATACTGCTATCATATTGAGCCCCCATCTTTGCTTCGATGGAAAGCGCAGCTTTGGTCTCGGCATAGGCCGGAAGGCTGCACCCCAAAAAGAGCGCGCCTGCCAAGCTTAGCACAGCCAGACGATCGGCGTGTTTCAGAACATCACTCCGGCAGTTTGGCCGTTTTGGTCTTGGCGCGCGCCTGAAACCGTTCAGGGGGCTTTGGGAGCCGAAGGATCTGCGTTGATGTGGTCAAGTGCGGTTTCTGCAGCTGCTTCTGCGGCTTCTGTCGCCACATCGTCCATGCCGCCACCGGACATGCCATAGGCCATGTACATCACATCCGGCTCCCCGCCGCGAATGACCCACTCAACGGGAACGTCCTCGGGCAGAGGCTCTTCACTCGCAAACTCAACAGGAGCCGGATCAACGACGAGTTCGGGTGTGTCGGCACCCGGATCGGCGACGATCTCAGGCGTGTCGCTGCCCGGATCGATTGCTGGCAGGGGCGTTTCGATTGTTGGTTCGTCCACAACGGCCGTGTCGTCTTCAGCCATAGCAGCGCAAGGCAGGGAGAGGGCCAACACAGCGGCAAACGCAAAGCGGGCGGTCTTGGTGCGGGCGGTCAATGCCTTGGCCATCAGGGTTCCGATCGACTAGAGAGAATTCTTAATATTTTTTATAATGTTTTGCGTGGCATGGCGCAAGTCGGCAGTCTTCTTGCGCTGGTGTTCTCTCCGCCACATCGGGCGCGGAGAACCGATAACCGATGCCGCGCAGCGTCTGGATAGACTCGGCGCCGATTTTGCGCCGCAACCGTCCGATCAAAACTTCCAAGGCATTCGGGCTGATCTGCTTGGTGTCGGTGTTGAACTTTTCAATGAGGTCGGCGTGCGACAAGGGGCGGTCGGGCGCGAAAACGAAGAGCCGAAGCAGGCGGAATTCATTGCGGGTCAGGGCAAGGCACTCGCCGTCACGCCAAGCGCACCGGGCCTTGAGATCCAGTTGAATATTCCCAACCACGATCTGATTGGTCGGCTCTCCCGCGCTCCGGCGGATCATGGCGCGCAGGCGCGCGGCAATTTCCTCAGAACGCACGGGCTGTAACACAAAGTCATCCGCGCCGGCATCAAGGCAGGCAATTTTGTCGCGCCAGTCGGCACGGGCCGCCAATATCAAAATCGGTTGTTCAGCGCCCTCCGCGCGCAAGGCGCGTGTGCCGGCCAACCCGCGTTCGGCCTCCATTCGACAATTCAAAAGGATCGCGCTGGTGCCGTCAAACAAATGCCTGTCCAATGCGTCGCGCACACAGGGCGTTGTCACGGGAAGAAAGCCGCTACTGCCCAGCTGCCCAGCCAGTTTTTCTGATGTTGCATCTTCGGGGCCAATCAGCAGCAGGCGCATATGTCCTCCCAAATGGTGCGGTCATGCTGTTCCATATTTGACCTCAATCGTAACGCCGATGTCGTGCAGGAACTGGGTTG
>JAHEGQ010000267.1:656-4107 GCA_024645025.1 Sphingomonadaceae bacterium | reverse complement strand
GCCGCGCGAAGCGATCGCGTCGGCCATGGTCGAAACTCAGGGCGAAGCCTGATGTCGGCCCTGTCGATCTGGCTGGTCGGCTGTGGCAATATGGGGGGCGCTATGCTGCGCGGCTGGCTGGGGGCCAAGATGGCGCCTGACAGCATTCTTGTCATTGATCCGATGGTGACGGACCTGCCAGCAGGCGTCCGGGCGGTTCCAAAAGCGGAAGGGTCGGCCCCGGATGTCTTGATCTTGGGGGTCAAGCCGCAAATGCTCGATGCGGTGGCCCCAACGCTGACGATTGGGCCGAATACCCTTATCCTGTCGATCCTTGCCGGGGTGGAGTGCGCGACTTTGGCGCACAAGCTGCCGGGCGCGCGCCAATATGTGCGGGTGATGCCCAATATGCCGGCCGCCATTGGGGAAGGGATCAGCGCGGTATTTGCACCGTCCTTGTCGCCTGCCGACCGGGCGCAGGTGGAACAGCTTGTGGCGCCGCTGGGTCTGGTGGAATGGATTGAGGATGAAGACCTGTTTCATGCGGTGACCGGGGTTTCAGGCTCTGGTCCCGCCTTTGTCTTCCGCTTCATCGATGCCCTTGCTGCGGCTGGGGTGGCGGCCGGTCTTGCGGCGGATTTGTCGCTTCGGCTGGCTTTGCAGACCGTCGCCGGTTCGGCGCGACTGGTGCAATCGACCGGAAAATCCCCTGCAGATCTGGCAGAAATGGTGCGCAGTCCCAATGGCACAACCCATGCCGGGTTGACCGTCATGGATGCGTCTGACCTTGCAACCTTGGTGCGCCAAACGGTTGAAGCGGCTGCAAACCGCAGTCGGGAACTTGCCAAAGCGGCCCGCAACGCCTGACCATGCTGGCAGGTTGACCTTCGCCATCGCCTCGCATAGCGGATTCTCAAGATTGCGGCGTGTCCCGCGCCCCTTGCGAGCAACAGGAAAGTTTCAAGCCAGATGAGCCAAGCGCTTTCGTTCCAGATTGAACCCAATGCCCACCCGGTCAGCGCCGCGGATCGCGCGGCGGCCATTGCTGCTCCGGGCTTTGGCAAGGTGTTCACCGACCATATGGTGACGATCCGCTATACCGAAGGGCAGGGTTGGCATGACGCCAAGGTGCACGCGCGCCAGCCGCTGGTGCTGGATCCAGCGACGGCGGTTCTGCATTATGCGCAGGAAATTTTTGAAGGGCTGAAGGCCTATCGTCTGGAAGATGGCACCATGGCGTTGTTCCGGCCAGAGGCGAATGCGCAGCGGTTCAATGCCTCAGCCCGGCGCATGGCGATGGCCGAATTGCCGGAAGAGCTGTTTATCGAGGCGTGTCGCCAGCTTGTGCAGATTGATCGCGACTGGTTTCCCGACGTGGAAGGCGGCGCGATTTACCTGCGCCCCTTCATGATCGCGAGCGAGGTCTTTTTGGGCGTAAAGCCGTCCTCCGAATATCTGTTCATGGTCATCGCCTCATCGGTTGGTGGTTATTTCAAGAGCGGCGCGCCTGCCGTCTCGCTGTGGGTCTCACAGGATTATAGCCGCGCAGCCCCCGGCGGCACGGGCGCAGCCAAATGCGGCGGCAACTACGCCTCCAGCCTTGTCGCGCAGGCCGAAGCGTCCAAGCGCGGCCATGATCAGGTTGTCTTCCTCGATGCGGCGGAAAACCGCTGGATTGAAGAATTGGGCGGCATGAACATCTTTTTCGTGTTTGATGATGGCTCGATCCAGACCCCGCCGCTTTCGGGCACGATTCTTCCGGGCATCACGCGGGATTCGCTGCTGACCCTGGCCCGTGAAGAAGGGCTGACCGTTCGCGAAGAGCGCTATGCCATCGACCAATGGGAAGCAGACGCCAAAAGCGGTCGGATCGTCGAATCATTCGCGTGCGGCACAGCGGCGGTTGTGACGCCGATTGGCAAGGTTTCCAGCCCATCCGGCAGTTTTGCCATTGGGGCGGGTGGCCCGGGCCAAGTGACGCAGAAATTGAAGGATCGACTGGTCAGTATCCAGCGGGGCAGTGCCGCTGACCCCCATAAATGGGTTATGCGCCTCGATTGAGGAATTGCGTTTAGGGACAGGGCCGCTATAGGGTCGCCCTGCCCATGCTGGGGCGTCGCCAAGTGGTAAGGCACCGGTTTTTGGTACCGGCATTCGGAGGTTCGAATCCTCCCGCCCCAGCCAAGTCTCCAAAAGCCAAGTCTTTCGGGCATCTTTCCGAAATGCCCGATCCGCCCTATCTCCGCTGGCAAGGAGATTGATCGATGAGCGATGTCGCAACATTTGCCGGGGGCTGTTTCTGGTGCGTGGAGGCCGTATTCCAGCAACTGGACGGCGTTGAGCGGATTGAAAGCGGCTATATTGGCGGCCATATGCCCAACCCGACCTATAAGCTGGTCTGTGGCGGGGATACCGGCCATGCCGAAGGCCTGCGGATCTGGTTTGATCCGGCGCGAATCTCCTATGGCGATCTGCTGGATGTTTTTTTTGCGACGCATGACCCAACCCAGCTGAACCGGCAGGGCAATGATATTGGCACCCAATATCGATCGGCCATTTTCCCACATGATGCGTCTCAAGAAGCCGAAGCGCGGGCGGCAATGGTGCGCGCACAGGCGGATTGGCCCGCCCCAATTGTGACCACGATTGAACCCTTGTCTCAATGGTATCCGGCGGAAGATTATCATCAGGGCTATTGGGATGGGGAAGGGCAGAGTAACCCCTATTGCCTTGCCGTCATCCCGCCCAAACTGGCCAAGCTGAAAAAGGGCTTTGCCGATCGTCTGAAAAGCGCTGGCTGATTGCCAATCTGGCGCTTGTTTTTGGTGGCGCGGGGCCTAGCATTTTGGGCCTGACTATTGGAGTCGCCGACATGTCTCAGAAATCCCCCAAACCTTGGTTCGCCGCGAAGCGATATGGTTATGGGTCAGGGTTGCCGCTGAGGTGGCAAGGCTGGGCTGTCCTTGCCGTTTATGGTGTGCTGCTGGTTGCGGCGATCAAACTGCTGGGCGTCATGTTGAAACTGGCCGTGATTGTCGCCGCGACGCTGATCCTCGCCGTGATTTGCGCGCGCCGGACCGAAGGGGGATGGCGCTGGCGTTGGGGCAAGGGGCGCTAGGCCCCTTGCTTCCATTCTGTTGGGCGGAGACTCAACGCCCGCCGGTTTTGCGGACAGCGCCCTTATGCGTCCCAACGCCATCTGGCTTGCGTCGGCCAAAGGTCCGACGGCGCGCGTTATTCGCATTGGGGTTGTCATTGGTGCGGCGCGATTCTTCATGCCTGCGGTTGGCCGTGGGCGGTGCTTGCTTGGGCTTGGGCATGCTGGCGACGGCAGCCGCAAAGTCTGCAGGCAAGGGCACCGGTTCCAGCTGAACACGGGTCAGGCGTTCAATCTGGCGCAGCCATCCCCGTTCTTCGCCATCGACAAAGCTGATCGCAATCCCATCGCGTCCGGCGCGCGCCGTGCGGCCAA
>JAHEGQ010000267.1:0-646 GCA_024645025.1 Sphingomonadaceae bacterium | reverse complement strand
CCGGCACATTGGGCAGTTCGAAATTGAACACATGGCTGACACCCGACACGTCGATGCCGCGAGCGGCAATGTCGGTGGCGATCAGGATGCGAATTTCGCCTTTGCGGAAGGCCTGTAGGGCCGCAGTCCGCTGCGCCTGGCTTTTATTGCCATGGATCGCCGCGCACGGAATACCAACGGCATGAAGGTGTTTGACCACCTTGTCTGCGCCATGTTTGGTGCGGGTGAAGACTAGCGCGCGATCAATCGGCTCTTGTTGCAGACGGATCGTCAACAGCGCCTGCTTTTCGCGCTGGGCCACAAAGGTCACGAACTGCTGAACACGTTCGGCCGTTGTCGATTCCGGGGTGACCGAAACGCGGACCGGGTCTTTCAAGAAACGATTGCCAAGTTCCGCGATCGTCTTGGGCATCGTGGCGGAAAAGAACAGCGATTGGCGTTGCTTGGGCAACATGGTGTCGATGCGCTTCAGGGCATGGATAAAGCCCAGATCGAGCATCTGGTCGGCTTCGTCGAGAACAAAGATCTCCACATTGCGCAGCGACAAGGCGCGCTGATCGATCAAGTCGAGCAAACGGCCCGGCGTTGCCACCAGCACGTCCACACCCGGGCTCAGCGCCTTGATCTGCCGCCCAATGGGCACGCC
>JAHEGQ010000004.1 GCA_024645025.1 Sphingomonadaceae bacterium | reverse complement strand
TTCGTCACCGCTTAAGGCCGCGCCCATTACGCCGGGCAGCAGCCGAATGCAAGCATCGAGCAGCATCAAAGCGCCCATTTCCCCGCCGGAAAGCACGATATCCCCCATCGACACCTGCTCGATCTGGGGTCGCGCTTCGAAAAGCCGCTCATCAAAACCTTCGAATCGCCCGCACAGGATGGTGACGCCCGGCCCTGCCGCCAGTTCGCGCACGCGCCGTTGCGTGATCGGCTTGCCGCGCGGAGTCATGGCAAGGATGGGAATCTCCTTGTGCTCCGGCGCAGGCCGGAGCCCAGGGCCGCCTGCGCCATTCACCGTTTCCCCTAGGCTCCGGCCTGCGCCGGAGCACAAAGCGACGGCATGATCGACCGCAGCCGCCAGAACATCCGGCTTCAACACCATCCCCGCACCGCCGCCTGCAGGCGTATCATCCACGGTGCGGTGCTTGTCGGTTGCAAAGTCACGGATCTGGATGGTGGATAGCGCCCATTTCCCCTCTTCCAGCGCACGACCCGCGATGGACTGGCCCAAGGGCCCAGGAAACATATCGGGATAAAGCGTCAGAATCTGGGCGCGGAAGGTCATGATCCACCGCCCGCGAAGGCCGGATCAATCTGAATGGCCTCAGCACTCCAGCCGGGCACCGCCTGCGCCGACATCGGGACCATGAAGCGGCCACCATCGGGCCGCTCTATCTCCAAGATATCGCCCGCGCCGAAATTCTCGATGGCAATGCACGTTCCGACCAATGCCCCGTCCGGGGTTTGGCAAGGCAATCCGATCAGGTCGGTGTGATAATATTCGCCCTCACCCAGAGGCGGCAGGCTGTCGCGCGGGACGCGGAGTTCAATGCCGCGCATCTTTTCCGCTGCCGTGCGGTCCGCGATCTCCGCGAAGCGGGCAGTCGCGCCATAGGGCGTCGCCCGAACGGCCTTCAGCGTCAGTGCGCTGTCGTTGAAGCTTGTGTGCGCCTTTAGGCTTTCCGCGGCCTCGCAGAACAGCTTCAGGCGCACCTCACCCGTTACGCCATGCGCGCCCGTGATGACGGCCAAGGTGACGCTGTTACGCGCCACCATGCCCCACCGCGTTGGCACTGAGCCTGTCGAAGTGCCGCGCTTCTTTTGCCGCGGGGCAAAAAGAAAAACGGTCCTTCGACACGCTCAGAACGGACAGTGAAAGGCCCAAGGGACTTAGCCCTCAGCCTGTTCCTCAGCCGGCACTTCAGCGGCAGCTTCTTCAGCAGCAGGCGCTTCTTCAGCCACAGCTTCTTCAGCGGGGGCTTCGGCCGGCGCGTTGGCGGCTTCTTCCGCCGCCTTGGCAGCTTCTTCGGCTTCGGCGATCTTGGCCAGCTTTTCTTCAGCGCGTTCCTTGGCCTTTTCGCCCGGTTCCGCCTTTTTCGGGTTGTTGCGGGCGGGGCGTTCCTTCAGGCCGGCGACATCAAGGAAACGGGCCACGCGGTCGGTCGGCTGCGCGCCAACGCCCAGCCAATGCTTCAGGCGATCCGCGTTCAGCGTCACGCGGTTGGCATCGTCCTTCGGCAGCATCGGATTATAGGTGCCGACCTTTTCGATGAAGTTACCATCGCGCGGCGACCGGCTGTCGGCAACAACGATGCGATAATAGGGACGCTTCTTGGAACCACCACGCGACAAACGAATAGAAACTGACATTTTCTTCTTCCTTCTCAATCTTGATTTTCAAAAACCTGGCGCGAGCGCCCTTATTTCTTCTTCAACAAATTCTCGAACCCCGGCGGCAAATTGGGCATGCCGCCGCCGGCCGCCCCTGCCCCCGGCATCCCGGGCAGACCGCCGCCGCCCAGCAAGCCGCCAAGGCCGCCGCCGCCCTTGCCGAACAGGGCGCCCAAACCCTTGATGCCGCCCATTTTGCGGATCTTCTTCATGGCGGTGGACATTTCCTGATGCATTTTCAGAAGCTTGTTCACTTCCTGCACCGTCGTGCCCGACCCGTTGGCAATGCGGATCTTGCGCTTGGCCTGAAGCAATTCGGGCTTGGCGCGTTCCTTGGGCGTCATCGACGAAATCATCGCGTCCATGCGCACAAGAATGCGGTCATCCATGCCCGATTGCGCCATTGCACCCTGCACCTTCTTCATGCCGGGCAACATCCCCGCCAGCGCGCCAAGGCCGCCCATGCGCTGCATCTGCTGCAACTGGGCACGCAGGTCGTTCATGTCGAACTGACCCTTGGCCATCTTGGCGGCAAGCGCTTCGGCTTCCTCCTGCTGGATGGTTTCAGCGGCACGCTCCACAAGGCTGACAACGTCGCCCATGCCCAAAATGCGGCTGGCAACACGGCCGGGATGGAAGACATCCAGGCCATCCAGCTTTTCGCCCGTGCCCACAAATTTGATCGGCTTGCCCGTCACGGCGCGCATGGACAGTGCCGCCCCGCCACGCGCATCGCCATCCATCCGGGTCAGGACAACGCCCGTCAGCGGCACGTGTTCCGAAAAATTCTTGGCGACGTTGACGGCATCTTGGCCGGTCAGGCTGTCGACAACCAGCAGCGTTTCGGCAGGCTGGGCGATGTCGGCCACGGCCTTCATCTCATCCATCAGCTGCTGGTCGACATGGAGACGGCCTGCTGTATCGAGCATCAGCACGTCAAAGCCTTGCAGCTTGGCGGCCTGCATTGCCCGCTTGGCGATATCAACCGGCAACTGCCCGGCGACGATGGGCAGCGTTACCACGCCAATTTGCGTGCCGAGCACGGCCAGCTGCTCTTGCGCTGCCGGGCGGTTGACGTCGAGCGACGCCATCAAAACCTTTTTGCGATCCTTTTCAGCCAGACGCTTGGCGATCTTGGCCGTCGTTGTTGTCTTACCAGAGCCCTGCAGACCTACCATCATGATGATGGCGGGCGGCGTGACCGACAGCTCCAGCTCGCTCGCCTCGGCGCCCAGCATCTCTGCCAGCGCATCATTGACGATCTTGACGACCTGCTGGCCCGGGGTGATCGATTTCAGGACCGACTGGCCCACCGCTTGTTCGGTGACCTTGTCGATAAAAGTGCGCACAACGGGCAAGGCAACATCGGCTTCCAGCAAGGCCACGCGCACTTCGCGCATCGCCTCGCGCACATCCGCTTCGTTCAGCGCCCCACGGCCGCGCAGACGGTCGAACACGCCGCCAAGGCGTTCGCTCAAGCTCTCGAACATCGTTCGCTCCGTCCAAAATGCCCAAACAAAGCACGCCGGCGGACGAAAACTCGTCGGCCAGCGTACGCCCTTGGGCGGCCAATATCATGCATTTCCTGCGGAAAGCAGAAGGCCGTTTATCCGATTCCCCGCACAGCGTCAACCAGAGGGCCGGGCGGCACCATCCCCCAACACCTTAACACATTGTTCACGCCTTTGCCGCCATAAGGGTCGTTCAAAGTGGCGGGGCAAAGTGGCGGGGCAAAGAGACGACGATGACAAAGCTGGGATTCCGTTATGAAGCCTCCAGCTATCGCCCGGTCTTTTTTGCGCTTGCCGCCTGCGCCTGGCTGACCTTGGCTTCCCGCAGCGATGACGCCGATGCGCGCGGGGAGGGGCTGGTTCGGCTCGCCTATTTTCTGACGCCCTTATTGGCCCCGACTTTTTTACTCAACGTGGCGCTGATCCTATTCAGCTGGCAGCATTATCGCAAATTGCGCGAACAGGCGGAGGAACGCGCGCGCAGCACCGCACAAACGCGCCATCTGACCATGCGCGACCCGCTGACGGGGCTACATAACCGTCGATCGCTCTCTGAAAATGGCGCGGAACTGCTGGCCAATGCCAACCAGCGCGGTCGGCGGATGGCGATGCTGCTGCTCGACATCGATCACTTCAAAAAGATCAACGACATTCACGGCCACGCCGTCGGGGACGGGATGCTAAGATCGGCCGCAGTTGAAATCACACGACTGGTGCCGCCGGGCGCCATTTTATCGCGTCTCGGCGGGGATGAATTTGCCTGCGCCTTTGAAATCGGACCTGATGACCCCGGCACGGTCCACAACATCGCTGAAAATATTCTGGCGTGCCTTGGCCAACCCTTAACCGCCGATGGCACCCTTGTTCAAAGCAGCGTGTCGATTGGCATTTCAATGTCGGGGCCGGATTGCGACACGGTCGATCAGGTGCTGCGCCGCGCAGACATTGCGATGTATGTCGCCAAACAGCGCGGCCGCAATGGGGTGACGTGGTTCGATACGTCAATGGAACGGGCCTTGAAACACCGGTCCGACCTTGAAACCAAGATGCGCCACGGCATTCCGGCGGGGGAATTTGAGCCCTATTTTGAACAGCAGATTGATCTGGCAACAGGCCGCCTATCGGGCTTTGAGGTGCTGGCGCGCTGGAACCATCCGGTGCTGGGCCATATCGCGCCTGCCCACTTTATCCCGGTGGCTGAAGAAACGGGCCTGATCGGGTCCCTGTGCTTTTCGGTCATCCGCAAGGCGCTGACCGACGCGCGGGATTGGGACCCCTCGCTCAGCCTCAGCATCAACATTTCACCGCTGCAACTGCGTGACCCGTGGCTGGCGCAAAAATTGGTGAAGCTGCTTGTTGAAACCAGCTTTCCCAGCCACCGGCTTGAAATTGAAATCACCGAAACAGGCATTTTCGACAACCTGCCCTTGGCGCAATCGACGATTGGTAGCCTGAAAAATCAGGGCATCCGGCTGGTTCTGGATGATTTCGGCACGGGCTATAGCTCGTTGGCGCATTTGCGCGCCTTGCCCTTTGACCGGATCAAGATCGACAAGAGCTTTGTCATGTCTCTGGAAGACAATCCCGAAAGCGCGGCAATTGTGAATGCCATTGCCCGGCTGGGCGATACCTTATCGCTGCCAATTACCGCTGAAGGGGTTGAACGCCGCGAGGTAGAAGACCGCCTGCGCGACATGGGGATCAACAAAACGCAAGGCTGGCTTTATGGAAAGCCCTTGTCCCTGCCAGAGGTGCATCGCCTGCTGGCGGAACGGCGGCTTCTACCTGCCCCCGCTGCGCACATGGTTCTGACGGGGGACGCCGCGGTTCGGCGGCTGGCCTGACGGCCCGCCTCAGCGGCGATCTTGTGACGCATGCCGTCTAAAGCGTGGTTGGACTTCGCCTCTGCACCGCCTTAAAGGGCCAGTTATGGCGGACCGCTTCACCAAGATGCACGGGCTGGGCAACGATTTTGTCGTGATCGACGCGCGCACCCATGCCGTGGAGATGACGCCCGCCCGCGCCCGCGCCATTGCCGATCGCAAGACGGGCATTGGCTGCGATCAGCTGATCCTGCTGGAGCCCTCTGACAGCGCAGATGCCCGCATGCGGATCTTCAATGCCGATGGCAGCGAGGTGGAGGCCTGTGGCAATGCCTCACGCGCGGTGGCTTTGCTGTTGGGCGGCACGTCCCGCGTGGAAACGCTGGGCGGCGTGCTGACGCTTGAAGCGCTGGGCGATGGCGCGCGCGTGGACATGGGCCAGCCGCGCTTTGGCTGGGAAGAGATTCCGCTCGCTTTTGCGATGGACACGCAGAAAATACCCGTGGGTTGGGAAGTGTTGGAGTCCCCGGCTGCGGTCAATGTCGGTAATCCGCACGTTATCTTCTTTGTCGACGATGCCGATGCGGTCGATCTTGCCCGTTTGGGCCCGCTGATTGAGCAGGACCCGATCTTTCCCGAACGCGTCAACGTCAATGTCGCCAGCCGGGTTGGCAAGGACCATCTGAAACTGCGCGTCTGGGAACGCGGCGCCGGCTTGACCCGCGCCTGCGGAACCGGGGCCTGTGCCACGGCTGTCGCCGCGATCCGCGCGGGGCTGGCCACCGGGCCGGTCACGGTGTCGCTGCCCGGGGGCGATCTGCATATCAACTGGGCACCCGGCACATCGATTTTGATGACGGGCCCGGCAACCCATGTCTTTACCGGCGAAACCGACTGGAGCCGCTTCGGATGAGCAGCCGGGTGGTCAATTTCGGATGCCGCCTGAACATTGCCGAGGGAGAAGCGATCCGCGCCGCCGCTGCAGGCGACCCTAACCTTGTCATCATCAACAGTTGCGCCGTCACCGCCGAGGCGGAACGGCAGGCCCGGCAGGCTATCCGCCGGTTAAAGCGTGACAACCCCGAAGCGCGCATCATCGTGACAGGCTGTGCAGCCGAAACCAGCCGGGCGGGCTTTGCCGCTATGGCGGAAGTGGCCGCTGTCATCCCCAATGCTGACAAGCGCAAGCCCGAAAGCTTTGGCTTGGCCCCCGACAGGACCAATAGCGTGCGGCCGGCTTTATCGGGCGCTGACCATGCCCGCGCCTTTGTGGAAGTGCAAAATGGCTGCGACCATGATTGCACCTTTTGCGTGACAACGCTGGCGCGCGGGGCCAGCCGGTCCGTCCCCGCCGGGGCTGTGATCGACGCGATTGCCGAAGCCGTCGCCCGTGGCCAACAAGAGGTGATCCTGACCGGCGTAGACCTGACCAGCTATGGCGCGGACCTGCCCGGCCAGCCGGGCCTTGGGCAATTGGTGGACCGCATTCTGACCCATGTCCCCAAGCTCGCACGCCTGCGCCTGTCATCGCTGGATTCGATTGAGGTGGACGACCGGCTATTTGATCTCATCACCGGCGAAACACGGGTGATGCCGCACGTCCACTTATCGCTGCAATCGGGCGACGACATGATCCTGAAACGGATGAAGCGACGCCACCTGCGTGCGGATGCCGTGCGGCTGGTTGAACGTCTGAAGGCCGCGCGCGCCGACATTGCGATTGGCGCTGATATCATCGCGGGCTTTCCAACCGAGGATGACGCCATGTTCGCCAACAGCCTGTCGTTGATCGACGCTTGCGACATCGTGTTTGGCCATATTTTTCCCTACAGCCCGCGTCCCGGCACCGCCGCAGCCCGGATGCCGCAGGTCGGGCGCGGCATCGCCAAGGCACGCGCGGAGCAACTGCGCACCGCTGCGACCCGCCGCAAGGCATGCTGGCTGGAGACGCTGATCGGCACCGCCCAGCCCGTTCTGGTGGAACTGGATGGCCGCACCGGCCACGCCCCCAATCATGCCCTTGTCGAAATTATCGACGGACAGGATTTCCGAGGCGGCCCAGATGCCCTAAGGGGCCGGGTCATGACTGTGACCATCACCGCCAGCACCGGCGACCGGCTATTGGGCAAAATCGCATGAGCGATGACGCGGCCACCCCTTGGCATAAAAAGCTGCTGGGCGGTTTTCGCCGCACGTCCGAACGGCTGACCGAAAATTTGACCGGGCTTGTCACCAAGTCCCGGCTGGATGCCGATGCGCTGGATGAGATTGAGGAAGCGCTTATCGTGTCCGACCTTGGCCCCGGCTTGGCGCGGCGCATCCGCGACAAGTTGGCCGATAGCCGGTATGAGCGCGGCATTGATGAAGCCGGCATCCGCGCCGTTGTGGCCGACGAAATCCAAAGCGTGCTGGAACCCGTTGCCAAACCGCTGGATGTCATCGCCTTTCCCCGCCCGCAGGTCATCCTTGTCATTGGCGTCAATGGCTCTGGCAAGACGACCACCATTGCCAAGCTGGCCCATCTTTTCTTGGAACAGGATTATGGTGTCATGCTCGCGGCGGGCGACACCTTTCGCGCCGCCGCGATCGGCCAGCTGAAGGTTTGGGCGGATCGATTGGGCGTGCCGATTGTCTCCGGCCCGGAAGGCGGCGATGCCGCGGGCATCGTGTTTGATGCGGTGAAGCAGGCCACCGAAACCGGCATCGACGTGCTGATCGTTGATACCGCCGGTCGGTTGCAGAACAAGCGCGAGCTGATGGACGAGCTGGCGAAGATCCGCCGCGTGTTGGGCCGCCTGAACCCGGCATCCCCGCATGACGTAGTGCTGGTGCTGGATGCGACGACCGGGCAGAACGCGCTGTCGCAAATCGAGATCTTCAAGGAAGTGGCCGGGGTTACGGGCCTTGTCATGACCAAGCTGGATGGCACCGCACGCGGGGGCGTTCTGGTGGCGGCGGCTGAAAAATTTGGCCTGCCGATCCATGCTATTGGCGTTGGAGAAACCATTGAAGACTTGCGGCCGTTTGACCCGGCCGAATTGGCGCACATCATCGCAGGGGCAGATAAGGCATGACGACACCGCCGCCGGCCAAGGGCAAGGCCCCGCCGCCCAATCTTTGGATTGATCTGGGGCCGTTGGCCGTTTTTTTGCTGACCTATTGGCTGGCCAATGTGTGGGTTGCGACCTTGGCCTTTATGGTCGCGACGCTATCGGCCCTGATTTGGTCAAAACTGCGCCATGGCAGCGTCTCGGCGCTCTTGATGTTTTCCGGCGTCATGGTTCTGTTCTTTGGCGGCATGACGATCTTGCTGCACGATGAAACCTTTATCAAGATGAAGCCGACGCTTTATTATGCGATGATTGCGGGCATCCTGTTTTTCGGCACGCTGACCAAAAAGCCGACGCTCGAAAAGGTGATGGCGCACGCCTATCCCGAATTGAGCCAAGCGGGCTGGCACAAGCTCACCCGCAATTTTGCATGGTTCTTCGTCGGCATGGCGATCCTGAATGAGCTGGTCTGGCGCAATAGCTCCACCGGTTTTTGGTTGGGGTATAAGCTGTGGGGGGCTCTGCCGCTGACCTTGCTGTTTGGCGCGGCCAACATCCCGATGATCTTGCGCCATTCGCCACCGGAGGATGCGACGCCTCAGGATTAAGCAGCCGGGTTAGGCCGCGATCTCCAGCAGCCCGTGTTTTTTCAGGCAATGGCGCAGCTGATCATAGGTGAGGCCCAAAGCCTTGGCGGTCGCCCGCTGGTTGTGGCGATGCCGGGCCAGCGCATCGTCCAGCAATTGCCGTTCATAAGCCTGAACCGCCAGCCGAAGCGGAAGCGGCCTAGCAGGCCCCGTCTCGGCGGCGAGGGGCGCCGCCTTCTCGACCAAGGGGGGCTGTTTTTGGCCAAGGGCTGAAGGCTGCCAGGGCGAGGCAAAGGGATCGAACACCAGGCCGTCGACTGGCCGAGCCGAATCGGCCCAGCGATAGACCGCGCGTTCCGCCACATTGCGCAGCTCGCGGATATTGCCGGGCCAGCCATGGGCTTCCATGTCGGCCATGGCAGTTTTTGAAAAGCCGGGCCAAAGATCCCAGCCCAATTCGGCGGCCATACGCCGCCCAAAAAAATCAGCCAGTTGCGCCACATCCCCGTCACGGGCGCGCAAGGGCGGCAGGGTGATGACCTCGAAGGACAGACGATCGAGAAGGTCCGCGCGAAAGCGGCCTTGGTCCACCAGATGCGGCAGATTTTCGTTGGTGGCGGCCACGATCCGCACATCCACCCGCATCGGCCGGTTGGCACCAATGCGCGTCACCTCGCCATATTCCACCGCCCGCAACAGCCGTTCCTGCGCGCCGGGGGACAGCGTCCCCAGTTCATCCAGAAACAGCGTGCCGCCATCGGCTTCCTCAAAGCGGCCGGGCCGGGCCCGGGTGGCACCGGTAAAGGCCCCGGCTTCATGGCCGAACAACTCTGCCTCGATCAGCGTTTCGGTCAGTGCCGCGCAGTTCATCGCGATAAAGGGGCCGTCCCAGCGGCTCGACAGGCGGTGGAGCCGCTCTGCCACCAGCTCCTTGCCCGTGCCCCGTTCGCCGATGACAAGCACCGGGCGATTGAGCATCGCCGCGCGGCTGACGCGTTCAACGCTGTCCAGAAAGGCCAGGGACTGGCCGATGAATTGGTTGTCACGCTCCATTTGCCAATTATTAGTTTATTTTCCTAGTTATTAGCAAATAAATTTCTGCCCTGCGGATGCCTCGCCGCCCTAACCACATGAAAATCCGCCATTCTTCAAATTGGCACGGGTCCTGCAATGCATGGCACATACCGCACTTAGCGGACCAAGAACCGATTCCAGGAGACTGACCATGAACCGCTATCAGGCATTTGACTTCCGGGCCTCCGCCCTCGCCATCATCGCCACGCTGTTCCTCAGCACGGGCAGCCTATTGTTCGCCGCCGGCCCGATAAACCCGGCCGCCGCTTCCACCACCCCCGCTCAGGCCGCCCCCCTCGCTTAAGCGTTGGGCCTGAGCGCTGGGGAGGGCGGCATCCCATAACGCCCTCCCCACCCCCCCTTTGTTCAAGGAGATTCCCCAGATGGGCATATTTTCCCGCACCCGCGACATCATCGCCGCAAACGTCACTGATCTGCTCGACAAGGCGGAAGACCCCGCCAAGATGATCCGCATGATCATCATGGAAATGGAAGAAACGCTGATCGAAGTCCGCGCCTCTGCCGCCCGCACCATTGCCGATCAGAAGGAATTGCGCCGCCACATCGCCAAGCTTGAGGACCTGCAAGAAAGCTGGCGCGAAAAGGCGGAGCTGGCGCTGTCCAAGGACCGGGAAGATTTGGCCAAGGCTGCTTTGGTGGAACGCCAAAAGGCGGTCGACATGGCCGAGCAGATGGCCGCCGAAATCGCCGTTCTGGACGATGCCTTGAAGGGCAATGAAGAAGACATTGCCAAGCTTCAGGCCAAGCTGCGCGAAGCGCGGGCGCGGCAAAGCAGCATCATGACCCGGCTGGAAGCCGCCAATAACCGCATCCGGGTGCGCGAAGCCTATGCGGGCGCCAAGGTGGATGAAGCCTTTGCCCGCTTTGACATGCTGGAACGCCGCGTCGATCTGGCCGAAGGCCGCGCCGATGCCTTGGCGATGGGCGCTGCGCCCAAGACGCTGGAAGAAGAAATTGCCGACCTGCGCGCCTCTGAAAAGGTGGAGGCTGAACTGGAAGCCCTGAAGGCTTCGGTAAAGAAGGGCTGAACGGATGGAAGATGTCTTTGTCCCGCTGATCGCCATCACATCGATCTTTATTGGGCTACCTTGGCTGTGCTTCCATTACATGACCAAATGGAAGACCGCCGCGACGTTGACCCGCGAAGATGAGAATCTGTTGGATGAGCTTTACGATCTGGCCCGTCGGCTAGAAGATCGAATGACAACGATTGAACGCATCATCGCTGCCGAAGACCCAAATTGGCGCAAGGGCGCCTAAGCGCGATCTTCGCTTCCAAAGGAGCAAAAATCATGACTGCAAGCCGCACAAAATTCTATCTCGATAAATCCAACGCCAAATGGCTGGGTGTCTGTTCGGGCATCGCCGAATATACCGGTGTCGACGTCACCTGGGTGCGCGTCGGCACAGTGATCCTGACCCTGTTGGGGGGCTTTCCCTGGACGCTGATCGCCTATTGGGCGACCGCATGGATTGCCGATAACAAGCCCAAGGGCCTGTATGAGGACAAGGAAGAAGCCAAATTCTGGCAAGGGGTGCGCCAATCCCCGGCCCGCACCACGCGCGATGTTCGGTCCAAGCTGCGTGATATTGATCGCCGCATGGCCGATGCCGAGGCCCATTACACCAGCCGCAACCGCCGCCTGGCGGATGAAATCGACAGCCTGAAATAAGGATGTGATCGATGATTGATACCGCGCTTGCGCCCTATTTGCCGTTCATCATCCTGGCCGCACTTGGCATTGGCATGATCGGCACCTTGGGCTGGATTTTTACAACTTGGTTGCGGATCAAAAATGGCTATCCGCTGGAAAATAGCTGGGGCAAGGCCATCTATCCCAAGACCGATCAGGAAATGGCCGAACGGATCAAATTGCTGAGCCAGGAAAATGCCCAACTGCGCGCCGAGCTTGGGTCGCTAAAGGACCGGCTGGCGAATGTTGAGCGTATCGTCACCGATGAAAGCCACGCCCTGAACCGGGAAATCGAAAAGCTCCGCGGCAAAACCAACTAACGCCGCGCATCCTTGGGGAGACCACCAATGAACCCGTTTGAAATGGTTGTGATGATTGTTGCCATCGTGACAATCGGCCGCGTGATCGGCGGGAAATATGACAAGCGTCACCGCAAGCCAGACCGCCTGGACACGCAGGTGGAAAACCAGCGACTGCGCGACGAGGTGAAGGATCTGAAGGATCGCATCGCCGTGCTGGAACGCCTCGCCACCGATACGCACAGCGCCCAAGCGCTGGACCGCGAAATCGAAAAGCTGCGCTAAGCCTGGAAAACAGGAGACACAAGATGACCGATGTTTCGACCCTGATTTACGCGCTGACCGGCCTTGCCGGCTTAGGACTGGCTGCCCTTGTGGGCCTGATCGCCTTTGGCAAATGGATCGACCTGAAACATGCCGAGCTGACGGCCTTGCGCCCCCAAGAAGCGGCCAGTCCCAGCACGGCCAGCCGCATTGAACTGGCGGATTTGCGCGAACGGCTGCGCAAGCTGGAGGCCATAGCTGCGGGCGTCGACCTTTAGGGTTGCATCCGCCGGCAGTGAAACGCCGCGCGACCACCAGCTGATCCTGCATTTTTCCCCTCGCATCCCATCGGTTTCGCTGGCAAGACGACGCCGAGAGTCGAACAGGCTCCATGGGTGATGGATGCGCGCCTTTTAAGGGGCGCTGTTTTGAGGGGTTAGAACTCACGATGAAGTCACGTTCCTTTATTATCGGCAGTGCAGTGGCACTTGTCGCTGCTGCCCTTGCTGGCTGCGCGCCCAAGGGCGGCAAAACGGCCAAGGTTGACGACGCCCGCCTTGTGGCCGGAAGCCCCGATGGCGCGGACTGGCTGTCTTATGGTCGCACGATGGACGAGCAGCGGTTTTCGCCGCTGACGCAGGTCAACGACCAGACCGTCGGCCAACTCGGCCTGGAATGGTTCTCCGATCTCGACACCGCCCGCGGACAGGAAGCAACGCCGATCGTCGTCGATGGCGTGCTCTACACGACCACCGCTTGGTCGATGGTGAAGGCCTATGATGCCGCCACCGGCAAGAAGCTGTGGGAATATGACCCCAAGGTGCCGCGCGCCAAGCTGGTGGATGTCTGCTGCGATGCGGTCAATCGCGGCGTCGCGGTCTATAAGGGCCGGGTCTATGTCGGCACGCTGGATGGCCGCCTTGTCGCGCTCAATGCCGATAACGGCAAGGTTTTGTGGGACAAGCTGACCATCCCCAAGGGATCGCACATGGCGATCACGGGCGCGCCACGCATCGTAAAGGGCAAGGTGCTGATCGGTTCTGCCGGGGCGGAATATATCGTGCGCGGCTATCTGGCAGCCTATGACGCCGAAACCGGCAAGGAAGCCTGGCGCTTTTACACCGTGCCCGGTGACCCATCCAAGCCGTTTGAAGGCAAGCATCTGGAAGCGGCTGCCAAAACCTGGGCGCCCGATGCTTGGAAAAATGGCGGCGGCGGCACCGTTTGGGATTCGATCACCTATGATCCCAAGACCAACCTGATCTATTTCGGCACCGCCAATGCCGAGCCGTGGAACCCCAATGCCCGTGGCGGCAAGGGCGGCGACAGCCTCTACACCGCCTCGATCGTGGCGATCAACGCAGATACCGGCGAATATGTCTGGCACTTCCAGCAGACGCCGGAAGACCGCTGGGACTATGATTCCACGCAGCAGATCATCGCGGCGGACTTACCGATCAACGGCAAGCCGACGCGCGTCATCATGCACGCGCCGAAAAACGGCTTCTTCTACATTCTGGATGCAAAGACCGGCAAGTTCCTGTCGGGCAAGCCCTTTGCCAAGCTGATCACCTGGGCGTCCGGCCTTGATCCGGTCACGGGCAAGCCGAACATCCTGCCCGAGGCGCGCTATGAGCAAACCGGCAAGCCCTTTATGGGATGGCCCGGGGCATTGGGCGCGCATAGCTGGCAGCCCATGTCCTACAGCCCCAAGACGGGGCTGGTTTACATCCCGGCCAACGAAGTGTCGCAGCCCTATAATGCGGCGCCCAAGGGCTGGAAGCCGGGCAAGGTTGGCTTCCAGATCGGCCTTGAAACCAGCAAGCTGGCGATGCCGGCAGATCCGAACATCCGGGCCGCCGCGGCTGCGGCGACCACCGGGTCGCTGCTGGCATGGGATCCCATTGCCGGCAAGGCGCGCTGGCGCGTCGAACATACCGGGCCGTCCAATGGCGGCACGCTGGCAACCGCGGGCAATCTGGTATTCCAGGGCACGGCAGGCGGGGAATTCCGCGCCTATACCGCTGACACCGGCAAGCAGCTTTGGAGCTTTGCGGCCCAGTCGGGCATCATCGCAGCGCCAATGACCTATTCGGTCAAGGGCGTACAATATGTGGCGATCATGGTGGGCTGGGGCGGCGTCTATGACGTGGCGCCGGGCATTCTGGCTGCCAAGTCCGGATCGGTGCGCAACATCAGCCGCTTGATGGTCTTCAAGCTGGGGGGCAAGGCCAAGCTGCCCGCCCCGCCGGCCGATGCCAAGCGTGTGCTTGATCCGCCGCCCTTCACCGGCACGGCAGCCCAAGCTGACGCGGGGTCTGTCCCCTATCATGCCAGCTGCAATGTCTGCCATGGCGATGCTGCGATTGCCGGCGGGCTGAACCCCGACCTGCGTCACTCCGCTGCTTTGGGCAATCCCAAGCTGTGGCAACAGATTGTCCATGATGGCCTGCTGAGCCAGAACGGCATGGTCGCTTGGAAGGATCAGTACACGCCCGAGCAGATCGAAAACATCCGCCAATATGTCATCCGCCGCGCCAATGAAGACAAGGCGCTGGAGGCAAAGGGCAAATAACAAAGGGCCTTGGTGCCAATCGGGGGCGGGGGCACACAGGTGCGCCCGCCCCTTTTTTATGCCGTCGGCACGGGGACGCGGCAGAACGCGAAATGGGGCTCGGGCTGCTTAGCCCTTCACCCAGTCCGCCACATCGGTCGCGATCTGGTTCGCCGCGCGGTTCAGGGCGGTGCCGGAGGACCGGGCATCAATTCGGCCCATCGGCACGCGGGCTTCAAACCGGCGACTGCGGACCGGCCGGTCGATTTCGCCAGAGATCGTTGCATCATAGATCACAACGGCAGCGCTGCCCCGTTCCTCAATATCAAAGCGCAGCAATTGGCCCGACAGGGTCGCGCCCGGTTCCATGTTGAACTGACGCGGGTCAAGCACGGTGCGCCCGGCGCGCAGCCGGATCGTTTCGGCCAATAGTCGCTGAAACAGGCGGGCCGGCGGCTCCACCCAGACGGCATCCGCCACATAAGCAATTGCCGTCTGTCCCTGCGCCACTGGCAGGCGCGTCGTGGCGATGGCTTGCGGCACAAGCGGCGTTGCCACCGTCAGTACATCCCCGCCCTGCACCAGCACCCCGGTATTGGCGCTGGGCCGCGCATCGGGCGATAAGGTCAGCAGAAAATCAGGCGCCTTGGCCGACATCCCCAGCATACAGCCGGTCAAAAGCGGCAAGGCCAAGCCGATGGCAAAAACTGTGCGCCTCATTTATTTGCCTTTCCACCCTTATAATCGGGCAATTTCGTGCCGCTGATCAGCGCACCCGCGCCCTGCTGGTCCACCTTGGCGGCAACTGCGTTCAGCGTTTCGGACATCGCCTGCAAATCGCGCACCAACTGGCCCAGTTCCGGCAATGTCTGGGTCGAAAAGGTGCGCACACCGGGCTTGGCCTCCGCCAGCGTCGCGTCAAGCGCGTCCATGCTGCGCTCTGCCGACCGAATGGTACGGCGCAAATCCTGCACCAGCGGCTTGCCTTCCTCATTCAACAACTGGTTGGTTGTGCCCGCCACTTGATTGATCTGCTGTGCTGCAAGGCCCGCTTCCTTAATCGTCACCCGCGCCTCGGCAATGCTGGCTTCCAAATTGGGCCCGCTGCGCGCCAAATTGCCAGACAGGGAATCGACGTTGCGAATTATGTTGGAAATGGATTTCTGGTTGTCATCGGACAGCAATTCCGTGAGCCGCTCGGTCAACGTTGACAGCCGTTCCACCAATTGCGGCGCATTGTTGAGCAACGCCCCCAGCCCTGCATTCTTGGTAGGGATGGTGGGGACGCCCGCCGGCCCCAGCTCTGCAATCGGGGGCGCGCCTTGCACGGCGCCGGTCAATTGGATCTGCGACACGCCCGTAAAGCCCACGCCTTGAATAGACGCGGTGGTCCCCATCAAGACGGGCAGGTCCTGATCCACGGCGATGCGGACCCGGACAAATTCCGGATTGGGCTTCCACAGTTCAATATGGCGCACCTGTCCAGAAGGAACGCCCGCAAAGGTGACGCTGGACCCCTTGGCCAAACCTTCCACCGACTGACGGAAGAAAATGTCATATTCCTTGGTGTTGCCGCCCGACAGGCCCGCAATCCAGATCGCAAAGGCCAACAGCGCCGCCAAAAGCGCCAGAACGACGCTGCCGACAAGAAGCTGGTTTGAACGCGTTTCCATAAAACCCCTCATGCCCCCTTATGGGGGTTGCGATCAACCGCTGCGGTTGCGGCCCGGCCCCGCGGGCCATTAAAATATTCTTGTATCCACGGATGGTCAGAGGCGAGCAGCTCTGGGATCGTGCCGACCGCGATCACCTTGTGGTCCGCCATCACCGCCACCCGGTCACAAATGGCGTGCAGCGTATCCAGATCATGCGTGATGAGAAAAATGGTCAGGCCCAAAGTGCGGGACAAATTGCGGATCAGGGCATCAATCGCAGCCGCCGCAATCGGATCGAGCCCGGCGGTCGGTTCATCCAGAAAAAGCAGCTGGGGGTCCAGCGCCAACGCCCGCGCCAACCCGGCGCGCTTCTTCATCCCGCCGGATAGTTCGGACGGATATTTGGGCCCCGCATTGGCGGGCAGCCCGGCCATGATGACCTTGAAGGCCGCAATTTCATCCAGCAATTGGGTGTCGAGTTCTGGATAAAATTCGCGCAGCGGTACCTGAATATTTTCAGCAACCGTCAGCGTGGAAAACAAGGCCCCCCCCTGAAACATCACGCCCCAGCGCCGCCGCAGGTCCAGCTGGGTTTGCGCGTCCGCCCCGGTCATCGGCTCGTCGAAAATCTCTATCTCGCCTTCGATGGGCTGTTGCAGGCCGATGATCGTGCGCATCAGCACCGACTTGCCCGTGCCCGACCCGCCGACGACACCCAGAATTTCGCCGTTGCGGACATCCAGATCGACGCCCTTATGGACGACCTGATCGCCAAAGCTGTTGGAAATGCCGCGCAAGCGGATGGCGATGGGAGCATTCAGATCCATCAGATCCACCCGATCTGCGAAAAGAACACGGCAAAAAAGGCATCCAGCACAATCACAAGGAAGATCGCCTGCACCACAGCGGCGGTCGTCTTCAAGCCCACTTCTTCCGCGTTCCCGGACACCTGAATACCCTGAAAACAGCCCGTGATCGCAATAATCGCGCCAAAGACCGGGGCCTTTAAAAGGCCGACCCACAAATCGGTGATCGGAATGACTTCCTGCAGCCGCTGGACAAAGGTGACGGGCGGAATCTCCAACGAAATCCAACAGAAGAGACCACCGCCCAAAATGGAAACAAGCGTCGCGTAAAAGCCCAGCAGCGGCATCATCACCACCGCAGCCAAGACACGCGGAATGACAAGCGCCTCGATCGGTGACACCCCAATCGTGCGCATCGCATCAATTTCTTCGGTCAGCTTCATCGTGCCGATCTGCGCGGCAAAGGCGCTGCCCGATCGGCCGGCGACCATGATCGCGGTCATCAAAACGCCTAATTCGCGGGTCGTAATGCGGCCGATCAGGTTAACCGTCAGCACCTCGGCCCCAAATTGTTCCAACTGCACTGCGCCTTGTTGGGCGATGACGATCCCGATCAGAAAACTCATCAGCCCGATAATGCCCAGCGCGGATATGCCGACCAGTTCAAACCGGTGAACCACGGCGTTGAGGCGGATGCGCTGCGGGTGGCGGAGCAAGTCCCAACTGGCGATCAGGATCGCGCCGAAAAACCCCACCAAACCCTTCAACGTCGCCGCCGCAACCAGGGCCGAGGCCCCCACCTCTCCCACGACGCGGACCACGGGATGGGGCGGCTCTGGCCGGACGCGCACATCCCGCTCTGCCGAATGGACAAGCGCCATCAGACGCTGCACATCGTCCCGCGCGCCAAGGATTTGGGCCCCTGTCCGTTCCACGAACCTTTGAAGGATCCAGGCCCCCACCGTGTCGATGCGCACCACGCCAGATACATCCAAGGCGGCGGGCGGCGGGGTCTGCGCATCCAGCCGCTGCGGAAAATCCCCCAAGCCGGACAGCGTCAACGATCCGGTGACGCGCAAGCAAGGGCCCTGCGCGCCGGTGTCTTCGATAAAGGCGGCCATTTCCGTCATTCACATCACCCTGCTGCATAACTGCTGGATCGGCAAGCCGGATTGGGACTAAGGCGGTCCCATGCAAACGCTTTCCATTTTCGATATGGACAAGACGATCACCCGGGCGGCGACGTTCGGGCCGTTTCTGACCTATGCCGTGCCCCGCTATCGGCTGTGGCGCGTCGTCTTTGTGCCGCTGGTGGTGTTGACCAGCCTTGGCTTTGTGCTGCGCCTTGTCAGCCGGAAGCGGCTGAAAGAGATTAATCTGGCGCTGCTGTTGGGCCGCCGCATCCCGGCAGACCCACTGACCCGCATCGCCCGGGGCTTTGCAGGCTTTACGCTGGCGCACAACAGTCTGGCCGAGGCGCTGGCGCAGCTTGATCAGGAACGCGCCGAAGGCCGCCGAATCGTTCTGGCAACCGCGTCTTATGGTTTTTACGTCCGCGAAATCGCCAATCTTCTGGGGATCAAGGATGTGGTCGCCACCAAGATAACGCGGCACGGCGACGATGTGTCGCCCCGGATTGAGGGCGAAAATTGTTATGGCACCGCCAAGTTGCGCATGATTGAAACCTGGATGTCCGATAAGGGCCTGGCGCGCGGCGACTGCCACATCCGCTTTTTTTCAGACCATGCGTCCGATGCGCCCTGCTTGGCATGGGCGGATCAGGCCTTTGCAACCAATCCGCACACCCGGTTGCGCAAGCTGGCCCTGAAACGCGGCTGGACGATTCTCGACTGGCGCTAAACCCGTTAGGCGACCAGCGCGCCGACAAGGCCGATCATCAGAACAATCAGCGGGATGCCGGCCACATCCAGCAGAAAGCCTGCCCGCAGCATTCGGGGCAAGGCAATATGGTCCGTGGCCCAAGCAATCGCATTGGGGCCTGTGCCCGATGGCAGCATAAAGCCCCAACTGGCGGCCATGGCGGCACTGATGGCCAGCAGCGCCGGGTCTGCCCCGGTGGCGGCAATCAGCCCCCCGACAACAGGCATCACCCCAGATGCCGTGGCAACGTTTGACGCAAATTCCGTCACGACAACGACAATGGCAACCAACGCCAGCGCGACAAGGATGGGGTTGACCGATCCCAAGGGTCGCAGCGCATCGCCCAGCCACAGCGCCAATCCCGAGGCACTGATCCCCGCTGCCAGCGCCAGCCCGCCGCCAAACATCAAGATGACACCCCAAGGCGCGCGATCCGCCTCTTTCCAGACAAGGATCGTCCGGCCCGTGCCATCGGGGATGATGAACAGCAGCAGCGACACCAAAATCGCAACCGTGCCATCTTCGACCATCCCATCGGGCAGCCGTTCTGACAGCAAGGGCAGTAGCACCCAGCCCAAAACAACCGCGATAATCAGCGGCACCAGCCGTTTTTCGGCGGTCGACCAAGGGCCAACCGCACCGATGCTGGCATGGGTGGCGGCAGCGTCAAAGCTGTGCTGGGCCACGCGCTGAACGCGCATCAGGATGAACCAGCACAAGGGCAATGCCGCGGCGACAATGGGCAGGCCATAAAGCGACCAGGTCAAAAAACTGATATGAAAGCCGACGCTTTTTTCAATC
>JAHEGQ010000158.1:14069-19808 GCA_024645025.1 Sphingomonadaceae bacterium | reverse complement strand
GCATCCGGGTATAGAAGGCGGCGGCGTTGAAGGTAATGATGCCCGACTGTGCCTTGATGCCGGTTTCATAGTTCCACAGCGACTCGTCGCCGAAACGCTGATAGCTGCCGAAGATATCGGCATCGCCATCAGAACACAGCGGCAAGTTGAGCGGATCATTCACGCCACCCAGACGGAAGCCCTTAGAGGCTTGGGCGTTGATGGTAACATCATCCGACGCCTTATAGCTCAGCAGCAAGCGCGGGTTAAACCCGTTGGACTTGGTCCGATCGGTCTGGTTGTCGCCATTGCCGAACAGGCCGCCGGTCTTGAAGCTGCGCACTTCCTTATAGTCGTAATAACGGCCGCCCGCCGTCGCCGACAGCTTGTCGGTGACATCATAGGTGAACTCACCGAACACCGCGGTTTGCTTGAGCGTGTAGGGCAGGTCCGAGTTATAGGGCGAATTGGCCGGGAAGCCATTGGCAACCGCCGCCGACGTGCCAGCACCAAAGACGGCATCGGTCGCCGCATCATAGCCCGGGGTGGGCAAGCGTTGGCGATAGAAGCGGTCGGTGTTTGCGTAAAAGCCGCCGACAACCCATTGCAGCGGGCCGTCGCCCGTCGAGCTGAGGCGGATTTCCTGCGTATAGGCCTGAACGTCGGTTGTATCATGCAGGTTCGACGGCAGGTTGATGGCATCATCATCAAATTCGAGGTCGGACGAAACCGAACCCGTCAGCGCCGAGGCATCACGGCTGACAAGGATGCTGCGATCGGTATAGCTGGAAACGCTGGTCAGCTGGGCGGCGCCCAGATCCACCTTGATCACGGCATCCGCGATAAAGGTTTCGTCCTCAAAGGCTTCGCGCAGCTTCAGATATTGCTGACGCTCACCAAAGGTGACGGGGGTGTCCAGCAGCGGGTTGGCATACAGGTTGTAGACTTCCTGGCGGTTAAAGCCGTTGGTCTTCACCTTTTGGTAAATGATCCGCGGCGTGATCGACACGGTTTCCGACGGCTCGAAGGTCACCGCGATGCGGCCACCATAGCGTTCGCCATCATTGACATTCTTGCCGCCAGCCGGGCCGATCGCATCGATAAAGCCGGCATAGCGCGTGTAATAACCCACGGCGCGGATTGCCGCCTTATCACCCAGCGGTGCGTTGGCAGCGGCCTTCAGATGGCCACCCATATTGCCGCCGTCGATCAGGTTGATATTGCCTTCAACCGACCCTTCGGTGACGCCCAGCTTCGGCGCATTGGTGATATAACGGATCGTGCCGCCGATATTGCCAGAGCCGAACAGCGTGCCTTGCGGGCCGCGCAGCGTTTCCACGCGGTTCAAGTCAAACAGGTCGAGATCGGGCGTGAACAGCGACAGCGAAATCGCGGATTCATCCAGATAAACGCCCACCTGCTCCTTCACGCCGGGCTGGTCGCGAACGATCTGGCCGGAGGAAACGCCGCGGATGGAGACCTGGCTCTGGCCCGGCCCGAGGTTCTGAATGGAAAGGCCCGCCACGTTGCGCGAAATATCTTCCAGCGAGGTTGACCCCGTCTTCTGGATGTCGGCCGCGGTCTGCGCGTTGATGGAAAACGGAACGTCTTGCAGCGACAAATTGCGCTTTGTCGCCGTCACGATGATTTCATTGCCTTCCAGCGCATCATTGGCGTCCTGGGCAAAGGCCGGCGCGGCTGCGCCAACGGCAAAAGCGGAAAGACCCGCAAGCAAAATGGCTTTTTTCATGGCTTTATCCTTCTCTGTCTCCTGATGACAGGAAGATGCGCCCTGCCCCGTTGCCATGCGCAGGCCAAGGCCGAAATGACAAATTCATGACAATTCAGCGCCGAATTGCCGCACAGCGTGGCGCGAACGCCACAACTTGTTGGTGACACGCACAATTTTTCAGCGCGCCGGCCCCTTGATTTGCAAAAAAGGGCCGACGGATTGCGCCGTCGGCCCAGGGTGGTTCGCAGGTGGAACCCGGGGAGGAGGGCCGCCTTTTGGGAGAGGAGGTGGCGGCCCTCCAAACTTGGACAGGGAACGCTTAGTAATTGTAAGCGCGTTCCCCATGGCTGGAGAGGTCAAGGCCTTCGCGTTCGGCGTCTTCGCTCGGCCGCAGACCAAAGGTCTTGTCGAGGAGGAAGAACAGCACCGCTGAACCCAGACCCGACCAGACAAGCGTCAGGACGACGGCCTTGACCTGTGTGATCAGCTGGGCGGCCATATCATAGCTGCCCGCCACCGCCGGGAAGACAGTATAGTCGATAAAGCCCTGACCACCGAGCGCGGGATCGGCGACGACGGCCGTTGCGATTGCCCCGAAAATGCCGCCGACACAGTGCACGCCAAAGACGTCCAGCGTATCGTCATATTTCAGCTTGTTCTTCACATAGGCGACGAAGAAGTAGCAGATCGGCGAAACCAGAAGGCCCAAGACGATCGAGGTCATGGGTGCTGCAAAGCCCGACGCCGGGGTGATGGCGACAAGCCCCGCCACCGCACCCGTGACGCCGCCCAAAAGCGACGGACGGCCATGATGCACCTGTTCGATAATGGCCCAGCTGACCGCTGCCGCCGCTGTGGCAACAAAGGTGTTGATGAAGGCCAGTGCCGCAAGCCCATTGGCTTCCAGATTGGACCCGGCGTTAAAACCGAACCAGCCCACCCACAGCAGCGAAGCGCCAATCATCGTCATGGTCAGCGAATGCGGCGGGGTCGCTTCGCGGCCATAGCCCAGACGCTTGCCGATCATGAGGCAGCCGACAAGGCCCGCAATGCCCGCATTGATGTGCACAACGGTGCCGCCGGCAAAGTCGAGGGCGCCCATGCCCCACAACAGGCCCGCATCGGTCGGGTTGTCAGACAGGAAGTCCGGGCCCGCCCAGTACCAAACCATGTGCGCGATCGGGAAATAGACGATCGTCAGCCATGCCACCACGAACAGCATCAGCGGCGTAAACTTGATGCGTTCCGCAAAGGCCCCAACGATCAGCGCCGGGGTAATGCACGCGAAGGTCATCTGGAAGACGACAAACGCATATTCCGGAATGTAGACATTGTTGGAGAAGGTGGCGGCCAAGGTTGTGGCATCGACACCCTTCAAGAACAGCTTCGACAGGCCGCCAATATAGGGCGAACCGCTGGTGAAGGACAGGCTGTAACCCCAGCTGACCCAGACAAGCGCCGCGATCGACACGATCATGAACACCTGCATCAACAGGCTGAGCATATTCTTGGTGCGCACCAGCCCGCCGTAAAACAGGGCGAGTGCCGGGATCGACATCAGCAAAACCAGTGCCGATGAAATCAGCATCCAAGTGGTATCACCCTTGTCGACCATGCTGGCCATTTGGTCTGCCGTCGGCGCCTTGATCGGCCCATCCGCGGCAAAGGCAGGGACAGCAGCGAGCATCGCCGCAGCCCCTGAAATCCATTTCGTGAATTTGGTCATATATCCCCTGCTTCTCGTTAGAGTGCGACCGCGCCCGTTTCCCCGGTGCGGATGCGCACCGCAGCCCCGAGTTCGAGCATGAAGATTTTGCCGTCGCCGATAGAGCCGGTGTTGGCGGCTTGCTGGATGGCCTCCAGCGCCCGGTCGGCAACGGCATCGTCGCACGCGACTTCCACCTTCACCTTAGGCACCATGTTGGTTGAATATTCGGCCCCGCGATAAATCTCGGTCTGGCCCTTTTGGCGGCCGAAGCCTTTGACTTCGGTAATCGTCATGCCGGACACGCCCAGCGCGGTCAGCGCCTCGCGGACATCGTCCAGCTTGAACGGCTTAATGATGGCGATGATCAGTTTCATTGGACCCCCTTAGATTTGGTCAGGGGATACTCAGCAAAGGGCGTGCCAATTCAGCACAAGGCCCAGAAATCTTTTGATTTTCAGAATAAGGCAGGGTGGCCCCTGCACCCCGAGGCGTAAAACGAGGCAGCGCCCTTGCCCGTGAAACAGGCAAGGGTAAAAAATTGCCTAAAATTTAGGCAGGCTCACGCCGTGCGCAGATACCAGGCATAATCGAGGTCGGGCACGGCGCCCATGAAGCGTTCCTGCTCCGTCCGCTTGACGATGCTGAACATCTCGACAAAGCGGTCGCCCAGATACTCCTTCATAATGTCGGATGCGGCGAACCGATCCACAGCGGCAAACCAATTGCTCGGCATGGGCAGGGCGGTGGCGGTGGCTTCATAGCCATTGCCCACCACGGGCGCGCCCGGATCCAGCTTATGCTCAATGCCATAGCACATGCCCGCCAGCATCGCGGCCATGGCGAGATAGGGGTTGGCATCTGCCCCGCCAATGCGATGTTCAACATGGCGGCTGGCGGGCGCGCCCGCCGTCACGCGGAAGCTGACGGTGCGGTTGTTGACGCCCCATGTCGGGGCAACGGGCGCATAGCTGTTTGCCTTGAACCGGCGATAGATGTTGGCATTGGGCGCAAAGATCAGGAACGCGTCACCAATCGTCGCCTGCATCCCGGCAATGGCGTGGCGCAGCAGCGGCGTGCCTTGCGGATCTTCGCTGGCAAAGGCGTTCTTGCCCGCGCCATCCAGCAGCGAGGCGTGCAGGTGCATTCCATTGCCCGCGCTATTTTCAAACGGCTTGGCCATGAAGGTCGCTTCCATGCCATGCTGCAGCGCAATCGCCTTCACCATGCGTTTGTGCATAATGGCATCATCGCACGCCCGCAGCGCATCGGCCTTGTGCGCCAGCGTCATTTCAAACTGGCCGGGGGCATATTCTGAAATCGCGGCTTCCAGCGGCAGGCCCTGCGCATCGGCGGCGGCGTAAAGCGCATCGAAATAGGGCCGCATCTCTTCCATTTCGGCAAGGCCATAGACCTGAATATCGTGCGGCGTGGCGCCCGACCCCGGATGACGCGCCGGGCGGGGGCGGCCATCCTTGCCGCGCTTGGCATCCATCAGGTAAAATTCCAGCTCCACCGCCACATCGGGGGTCAGGCCATGGCCCGCCAGCCGATCGATAACACGGCCCAGCACATGGCGGGGGTCCAGATCATTGGGCGTGCCATCCAGTTCGTAAAAGCCAGTCAGGAATTGCGCGGCCTTGGGGCCGGCCCAAGGCGTTGGCACCAGCGTCCCGGGGATGGGGCGGATGTGGCGATCTGCGTCGCCATCTTCCCAGACAAGGCCCGTTTCTTCGGTATCGCGCCCGGTAATATCGACGATGACAGCCGATCCGGGCAGGAAACGCCCTTCCTTATACACCGCCAGCACCTCATGGCGCCGCAGCCTTTTGCCGCGCGGCACGCCGCACATATTGGTAAAGATGATGTCGACGGCATCGATGTCGGGGTGCGCGGCAAAGAACGCCTCTGCTTCGGCAAGCGGGGCAATCTGGTGCGAGGATGTTGCGTGGGTCATGCTTCTTCTTCCAGTTCGCAAAGCGCTGCGTCAAGGTTTGCAACAAGCCGATCCACCTGAAGCGCGGTTGTCGCGGGGCTGACCAGCATCATATTGTGGAACGGCGCCAGCAAGCTGCCCCGGTTGACGAGCATCAAGTGGATCAATTCTTCCAGCGGAGGGTCCATGGCAGCGCGCGCCTGGGTGCCATTGCGCGGCGGGGTGGCCGAACAGACAAACTCCACCCGTGCGCCGACGCGCGCGACGTGCCAGTCCAATTGATGCCGTGCGATCACTGCTTCAAGGCCCTGCGCCAAATGGCCCGCAAGGCGGATCATATGGTCATAGGCATCGGTCGTCATCACCTCGCCCAGCATGGCACGCATT
>JAHEGQ010000158.1:0-14059 GCA_024645025.1 Sphingomonadaceae bacterium | reverse complement strand
CCGAATGGCCGGGCGGCGATTGCGCGCGCGCCGCCTCCATCCGCCGGGCAACATCAGCGCTGAACCCAAAGGCCGCACAGGGCACGCCGCCGCCAATCGACTTGCCGATGACAAACATATCTCCGGTCGGGCCAAAGGTGGCGGAATGCCCCCCCGGCCCGGACGAGATGGTGTGCGTTTCATCCCAGATCAGCAGCGTGCCCATGCGGGCGGTCGCTTCGCGGACCAAATCCAGAAAGCCGGGTTGGGGCAGAACCATGCCACAATTGGTCATCACCGGTTCGGCCAGCACACAGGCCACATCCCCCCGGTCCAGCGCGGCATTCAGTGCCGCGGCATCGTTGAACTCAATCGCGATCGTATGGTCGCGCACGTCCCAAACCTGCCCAACAAGGCTGCGGCGGGTTTCGGGCAGGCCATCGCGCAGGTCGACAAAAACATCATCCACCGCGCCATGATAACAGCCATTGAAGATCAAGACCTTGTCCCGGCCTGTCACCGCTCGCGCCCAGCGGATAACCGCGCGGTTCGCTTCAGAGGCGGTGGTGGTCAACTGCCAGTGCGGATGCTTGAACCGGTCGGCCAGCAGCGCACCAACATCTGCGGCAGCAGCGCTGGGCAGCATATAGGACAGCCCCTGACTGGCCTGGCCGGCAAGCGCACGGGCAAGCGGCGGCGGCGCATGGCCGAACATGGCAGCGGTATCGCCCAAACAGAAATCATCAAGCGTCTGGCCATCAAGGGTCCGCAGCTGCGCACCCTGCGCGTGCGCCGCCGTCAACGGAAACGGAGAAGGCCAGTCACGCATCCAGTGAAAGGGGACGCCCTGATGCCATCCCTTTGCGCGATCCTGCGCGGCCTGGGCCGATTTGGGGTTGCTGGCCACAAAGCGCGCTTCTTCTGCCACGCGGATCTGGGCGATGCGGTTGGGGTCCATGCTTATTCCCGTTCCTTCCAGCTGCGGCCTATAGGCGGTCGCGCAGCGCATACCAGAGCAGGCCCAATGTCGCCAATGGGCGGCGCAGCCACCGCCCACCGGGAAAGGCAGCGCTGGGCAGCCCCGCCATCACATCAAACCGTTCTGCCGTCCCGGCCATCGCCTCTGCCACCAATTCGCCCGCCAGCGTTGTGACAAGCGCGCCATGTCCGGAAAAGCCATGCGCATAGAAAAGCGGCCCCTTGCGGCCAAGCTGGGGCAAGCGGTTGCGGCTGACGGCAACCGCCCCACCCCAGACATAATCAATGGGTACATCCGCCAGTTCCGGAAAAACGCCTGCCATGTGCCGCCGGACAAAGGCCGCAATGTCGCGGGGCGGGCGCTCCACATATTTCTCCCCGCCGCCAAAAATCAGGCGATGATCCGCGGAAAGTCGGAAATAATTGAGGACAAAGCGGCTATCGGCAATCGCGGCATCGCTGGGCAGCAGTGCATCGGCATTGGGCAGCGGGGCGGTCGCGATATTGTAATTCATAATGGGGATGGTGTGGCGGCCAAGGTCCCGGTCCAGATCCCCGATCCAGCTGTCGGTCGCCAGCAGCGCCAGCCGTGCCTTGACCGTGCCCCGCGCCAATTGGGCGGTCACCCCCGATGCCCGCGCAAGCCGCAGGACCCGGCTCTGCTCAAACAACTGGGGCCCCGCTGCTTCAGCCGCGCACGCCAGCCCGCGCACATAATTGAGCGGATGGAAATGCCCGCCCTTGGGGTCATAGATCCCGCCATGATAAGCAGCAGACCGGATATGGCAGTCCATCGCCTCTGGCGGCACCGTCTCTGCCTTGTGGCCATAATGCTGCGCCAGCCAGTCCGCCTCTGCGCGTAGGGCGGAAAAATGGCTGGGCTTGATCGCGGCTTCCAGATGGCCCGCCTTCAAATCACACGCGATGTTATGCTGGGCGATCCTGCCCCACACCCGTTCGCGCGCGCCATAGGCCAGATCGAAAATCGCTTGGGCCCGATCTGGACCAAACGCCGCTTCAATCTCTTGCATCGACCATCTCAGGCCGGGGATGAGTTGCCCGCCATTGCGGCCAGAGGCCCCAAAGCCGATGGTTTTGGCCTCCAGCAAAACAACGTCAAAGCCCTTTTCGGCACAGGCGAGCGCCGCCGAAACGCCGGTAAAGCCGCCGCCGATAATCAAGACATCACAGCTGATATCCCCTGCCAGTGCGGGACGCTGCGGCGCTGGATGCGCTGTTGCCGCATAATAGCCATCGGCCAGCGGGTCCGTCATATCAGACGCGCAGCAACAGGTGTTCGCGTTCCCAGCTGCTGATGACCGACTGGTAATTGAACAATTCGCATTCCTTGATGGCGTAGAACACCTCAAAGAAGTCCTCGCCCAGCAACTGCTTCACGGGCTTGCAATGGGCGAAACGGTCCAACGCGCTTTCCAAGGTGCGCGGCAAGGTGCGGGCGCGGTTATAGGCGTTGCCCGAAATGCTCTTGGGCGGCTGCATCCGTTCGACCATGCCAATATAGCCGCAGATCAGCGAGGCGGCGAATGCAAGATAGGGGTTGCTGTCAGCGCCCGGCAGCCGGTTTTCAATCCGCCTATTCTTCGCGTCCGACACGGGCACGCGCAGCCCACAGGATCGGTTATCGCTGCCCCATTGGACGTTGATCGGCGCGTCGCTATCTGGCCGCATCCGGCGAAAGCTGTTGACGTTGGGCGCAAAAAGCGGCGTCACCTGCGGCAAAAGCCGGGCCAGCCCAGCCACATAGCTGCGGAACAGCGCGCTATCCTTTCCCGCGGCCGTGCTGAAAATGTTGCGCCCGCTTTCCATGTCGAGAACCGATTGGTGAATGTGCATGGCGCTGCCGGGCTGGTCGCTCATCGGCTTGGCTAGGAACGTCGCGTATACGCCATGTTGAAGCGCCACCTGCCGCACCAACCGCTTGAACAGCAAGACCTCGTCTGCCAGCCGCAGCGGATCGCCATGCAGGAAGTTTACCTCCAACTGCGCGGCACCTGATTCATGGATCATCGTATCCAGATTGATACCGGCCTTGGAGCACCATTCATAAATATCTTCGATAATGTCTTCGAATTCGTTGAGCGCCTCCAGCCCATAAGGCTGGCTTGCGGTTTCCGGACGACCGGACCGGCCGGTTGGCGGCACGAGCGGAAAGTCCGGATCAACATTTTGCGAGACGAGGTAAAATTCCACCTCGGGCGCGATCACTGGGCGCCAGCCGCGCTCTTCATAGAGGCGCAGCACCTTTTTCAGGATCATGCGCGGCGCGATGTCCACCGGTTGCCCATCTTTGGTGAAGGTGTCGGCAATCACATAAGCGGTGGGGGTGGCAAAGCCCGGGGCTTCGCGGATCGTATCCGGGTCGGGCACCATCACCTGATCCGGATCATATTCCGGGATGATGTGACCAATGTCGTCGGGATATTCACCGTTGATGGTCACGGTGAAGATGCTGCCGGGAATACGGAGGGTGCCATCCTTAACACCAGACAGGAACTTGGCGGCCGGCAACACCTTGCCGCGCTGCACGCCGTTCATGTCGGGAACAATACATTCAACCTCGCTGACGCCATGATCGGTGATCCAAGACGCAAGTTTGGTGGACATGATCGTTTTGTGCGCTAGGCGCACCCTCCTTATTTGGCGGTCAGATCAGAAAGATTTGCTGATCGACAGGACGCCCGTTGGCTTTGCCAGACGGTCATCGTTGGTATGGGCCGTATCGATATATTTGGCACCGATGACGATGCCATGACCGGCATCATAATCCAGCCCAAGCGACCAGTCCTTCTTGTTGTTGCCAAAGGCCCCATCTTCAAGACCGACCGACCCGTTCAGCGTCAGCGTCTCGGTCAGCGGATGCGTGCCCGACACGGCGACGTAAAAATTATCGGTGTCCCCGATATTCTTTTGGCTCGGCGCATAGGCGACATTCAGCATGACATTGGACTTGCCAATGCCGGTGCCGATGGAGCCGAACAGCTCAACATAATTGAGGTCAGAGACGCCGGGATACAGATAATAGATCGCGCCGCCATTGATGTTCACATTGCCAATATCGCGCGAAAAGCCGGCGGTCAGATCGACTTCAAGATCATCGCCGTCATTATGGGCGATGTTCGAACCCCAAACCGACACATAAAGGCCAGAGTCGTGATTGACGGTGACAGAGGGCTGGAAAGCCGGCTGCTTATTGCTCAGCGACAGGCCGCGAAAGCGATAGTCCGAAACTGCGGCCAGCGAGAAGCTGATATCGAGCGGGCCTTTTTCTTCTTCCTGGGCGAAGGCCGGGGTGGCAGCGATTGCCGGAATAGCCAACGCCAAGAGCGCAAATTTGCGGATCATTCAATGTCCCCTTTGTGGTTCTAATGCTCGCAATATGCCGGAATCGCGCGCGCCTGTCATCGGGGCACCCCACGCTTTTCCGCCAGGTGTTGCAAATATACCAGTGTGTGTTGCCGGATCGCGCCAACCCCTTAAAGAAAAAGGGCGGCGCCAGCGGCACCGCCCTTAATCTTTTGGTCAGGTAAGTTGGACTTACTTGACTTCAACCTGAGCGCCAGCGGCTTCAAGCTGAGCCTTGACCTTGTCGGCTTCGTCCTTGCTGACGCCTTCCTTCAGGGCCTTCGGCGCGGATTCGACGAGCGCCTTGGCTTCGGTCAGACCCAGGCCGGTGATGGCGCGGACTTCCTTGATGACGGCGATCTTGTTGCCGCCGTCGCCGGTCAGGATGACGTCGAATTCGGTCTTTTCGTCCGCAGCGGCAGCAGCGCCACCGCCAGCAGCCGGCGCTGCAACTGCAACTGCAGCAGCAGCCGAAACGCCCCACTTTTCTTCAAGAAGCTTGGCAAGTTCAGCCGCTTCCAGAACAGTGAGAGCCGAAAGGTCGTCAACGATCTTGTTCAAATCAGCCATTTTAAGTCTCCAATTTGCGGGGTCGCGCCCCGCATGAGTTTCAGTTGAGTGTCAAAATTAGGCGGCCTTGGCGCCATATGCGCCAAAGACACGCGCCAGCTGTGCAGCCGGTGCGCCAACGACCTGAGCAACCTTCGTCGCGGGTGCCTGAACAAGGCCCACGAGCTTGGCGCGCAGTTCATCAAGCGACGGCAGCTCTGCCAGAGCCTTCACGCCATTTGCGTCCAGAACCAGCGTCCCCATAGCGCCACCGACGATTTCGAGCTTGTCGTTCGTCTTGGCGAATTCGACGACGATCTTGGCCGCCGCGATCGGATCGATCGAGCTGCCAAGGGCCGTCGGGCCGGTCAGCAAATCGCTGATGCCGGCATAGGGCGTGTCCTGAGAAGCAAGCTTGGCGAGACGGTTCTTAGCGACCTTATAGCTAGCGCCAGCCTCACGCATCTTCGAACGCAGATCGGTCGATTGCGCGACCGTCAGCCCGAGGTTGCGGGTGACAACAACCACCCCAACTTCGTTGAAGACACTCTTGAGTTCGGCGACAGCATCGGCCTTTTGAGCACGATCCATGCCATTCTCCTTCCACATTCGGCTTGCGGCCCATCCGCAAACCGGGTGATCCCGCGCCACCCAAAGGCGACACGACATCCATTGTCCGTGGGGAATGGCAGTCTCTTGGATTGGAGACCGTGAATATCCATGTCCCCGTCTAGGCAGGCCATTAAGAAGGGCAAAATCCCTTCACCTGCTGTCTCGGACGGTTGAACCGGCCCAAAGGCCGGCCCAGTCTTGAGGCGACGCAAGCGCCGCCCCAAAATTCAAAATTAGGCAGCGCCGATTTCGGCGATGTCCAGACGAATGCCCGGGCCCATCGACGAGCTGATCGCGGCCTTGCGCAGATACTTGCCCTTGGCACCCGACGGCTTGGCCTTCACAACGGCATCCACCAACGCGTCGAAGTTCGCGCGCAGATCGTCTGCCGAGAAGCTGGCCTTGCCAATGCCCGAATGGATAATACCGGCCTTTTCGACGCGATATTCCACTTGGCCACCCTTGGCATCCTTGACGGCCTGACCAACGTTCGGCGTCACGGAACCGAGCTTCGGATTCGGCATCATGCCCTTGGGACCAAGGATCTTGGCCACGCGGCCAACCATGCCCATCATGTCCGGGGTCGCGATGCAGCGGTCAAAATCGATATTGCCATTGGTGATGGCTTCGATCAGGTCTTCCGCCCCGACAATGTCGGCGCCAGCGGCGCGGGCTTCTTCCGCCTTCGCATCCTTGGCGAACACAGCAACACGCACGGTCTTGCCGGTGCCCTTGGGCAACGAAACAACGCCGCGGACCATCTGGTCGGCGTGACGCGGATCAACGCCCAGGTTCAGCGCAACTTCGATGGTTTCATCGAACTTGGCCGTCGCGTGCGCCTTGATCAGGGCGATGGCTTCGCTCACGCTATACAGCTTGTCGCGATCAATCGCGGTGGCAAGCGTCTTTGCCTTTTTGCTTTGGAACGCCATGGATTAACCCTCCACCACTTCGAGGCCCATCGAACGGGCAGAGCCTTCGATGATGCGCGTTGCTGCGTCGATATCGGTTGCGTTCAGGTCCTTCATCTTGACCTCAGCGATTTCCGACAGCTTCGACCGGGCGATGGTGCCGATGATGTTCTTGCCGGGTTCCTTCGAACCCTTGTCGAGCTTCGCGGCCTTCTTGATGAGGAAGGTGGCCGGCGGCGTCTTGGTGACGAACGAGAAGCTGCGATCTGCATAGACGGTGATCACCGTCGGGATCGGCATATTCTTTTCAAGATCGCTCGTCGCTGCGTTGAACGCCTTGCAGAATTCCATGATGTTGACACCGCGCTGACCCAGAGCCGGGCCGATCGGCGGCGACGGATTGGCGGCGCCCGCGGGCACCTGGAGCTTGATATAGCCCTCAATCTTCTTAGCCATTGTTACTCACTCTCTTTCAAGTTTAGCGGTTCAAACGGGGCAGGCCCCTCCCGCGGCTTCAACGCCTTGCGGCGTTACTTCATGCGTTCGACCTGTTCAAACTCCAGTTCAACCGGGGTCGGACGCCCAAAGATGGATACGGAAACCTTCACGCGGCCCTTGTCGAAGTCCAGTTCCTCGACAATGCCGTTAAAGCTGGCAAACGGCCCTTCCAGAACCTTGACCTGATCGCCAATTTCATAGTCGACGCGCACCTGCTGCTTGGGTGCCGCGGCCGCTTCTTCCTTGGTGTTCAGGATGCGCGCGGCCTCAGCTTCGGTAATCGGCTGCGGCTTGCCGCTCGCGCCCAGAAAACCCGTCACCTTGGGCTGATTCTTGATGAGGTGGTACACATCATCGGTCATCTTCAGCTTGGCCAGCACATAGCCCGGGAAGAACTTGCGTTCCGACTGAACCTTCTTGCCACGGCGGATTTCAGTGACGGTTTCGGTCGGCACTTCGACGGCATCGACCAGCGCCTCAAGGCCAAGCCGCTCCGCATCCGCGAGGATTGCGTCGCGCACTTTGTTCTCAAAGCCCGAATAGGCGTGGATGATATACCAGCGTGACATGCCTGTTCTTTTCTGTCGGTCAGGAAGCGAGGGAGAGCAGCGATTTCACGATCCAGCTAAACACCGAATCGACGCCCAGGAAGAACACGCCGAGAATCGACGTCATGATGATGACCATCACAACGGTCATCCCCGTCTCACGGCCCGTCGGCCAGACGACCTTCGCCGTCTCAGCCCGGACTTGCCGGATAAATTCACCTGGGCTGGTCTTTGCCATAAACCCGTTTTCCATCCTAAAATCATGTGTTCCAGCAACAGGTCCGCCGCCGGAAAACCGGCAAGAACGAAAACCCTGATGTCGGGATGGGTCGCCCTTAGGCCGCTTTGCCCAGAAACGCAAGCGTTGCGTGGGATTTTCAAGGGCTGCCGCCCCAGCCCATCAACGGGCCTGATTCGGCCATCTGGCAGGAGTGGAGGGACTCGAACCCACGGCCCTCGGTTTTGGAGACCGATGCTCTACCAACTGAGCTACACTCCTATGGCCAGGCGGCGCGCATAGCGAAGCGGGTGCCCGCGCGCAAGCACAGCCTGCCTCCCGCGGGTCAGACCCTGCTGATTTCACGTCAGGCAACAGCGCGCGGCGTGGGCGGCGAGGCCAAAAGCGCGGGGACGGACTGGACCGGCCCGGGCACGCCCAGCAAAAATCCCTGAAGCTGGCTTGCCCCCAGATCACAGGCCATGCGCATCTGGGCTTCGGTTTCAATCCCAACCACCGTTGCCGACAGGCCAAGGCTGTCCGCCAGCGTGGTGATGGCGCGAATCCGGGCAGCACTTTCTCGGCTGCCTTGGGCGGCATCGCGAATCAGCCCGGGATGGATCTTTACGCCGGCGAACCGCGACTGGCTCAGATGCCCAAGCGCCGACGCGCCGGTGCCGAATTCCCCTAAAGACAAGCGAACGCCCAAGGCTTGAAGCTGATCCAGAACCAAAAGCCCAGCCGACCCGGCGATCCGCAGCGCTTCTTCGCCAACATCGATGGTCAGCCTATGGGGGTGGAGGCGCGATTGTGACAAGGCCTGCATCACGGATGTGACCAGCCCGGCATCGGCCAACTGCTCTCCCGCCACATTCAGACTAACGCCGATCCCGTCTGGCCAGTCGGCCGCATCTTCGCAGGCCAGCCTAAGCGCCCAGATGCCAATCGGAATGATGAGGCGGCTTTCCCGCGCAATCGGCACAAATTGCTCGGCCACCAACGTGCCACGGTCGCCGCAGGTCCAGCGCAGCAAGGCTTCAAACCCGATAATGGCGCGACATGATCGATCCCAGACGGGTTGATAATGCAGCGCCAGTTCCTGCCGTTCCAACGCGCCTTGCAGGGCGATTTCCAGCAAGCGGCGTTCTTCGGCTTCGGCTTCAAAGCGGGTCTGATAGGCATTCACCGCCCCCCCGCCTTGATGCTTGGATTGGTAGAGCGCCAAGTCCGCCGCCCGCATCAGCGTTTCAACCGTGCGGCCGTCGCGCGGAAAAGCCGCGCTGCCAACGCTTGCGCCAATCACAAGTCGCGACCGATCAAGTTCATAAGGCTGGGACAGGCTGGCAACAATCTGACGGGCAAAGGCCTGAAGCTGGGTGGGATCATTGGCGTCGCGCACAACGACCGCAAATTCGTCGCCGCCCAATCGTCCGCACATCTCATTATCAGAGGCCAGCGCCCGCAGCCGATCTGCAACCTGCGCCAACAACTTGTCGCCCATGGGATGGCCCATTGTATCATTGACGGCCTTGAACCGGTCCAGATCGATCAAAAGTAGGGCGCACCGCCCCCGGCTGGCCGAAGCAGCAGCCATCGCGCTTTCCAAGGTTTCCATCAGATGCGCCCGATTGGGCAGACTGGTCAGCGGGTCGAACCGGGCCATGCGGCCAATTCGGTCGATCGATCGGTGGGCCTCGGTGACATCGGACCCAACGCCGCGAAACCCGGCAAAGCCGCCATCCACATCGAACTGGGGCGCCCCGGACAATTGCCACCATCGGGTTTCGCCAGCAATTTCAACCGGAAGGACAAGCCCGACAAACCGGTCACGCTGGCGCAGCTTGTCCCAAAGCTCTTGAACACTTGGCGCAATTTCGGCCCGCCCGCCCGCTGATCCGCCCAAAACTTGCAAGATCGACCGGCCTTCCAGCGATGCGACTGTGTGCCCCAACGCGTCAGCCAGCCGCGGCGTCACCCCCACCAGACTACGCCCGGCGTCGGTCTGCCAAATCCAGCCGCCCCCGTTATCATCTTGTTCTCTCAGCAACAGGCTAACCATGTCGCGTTTGTCGGCCAGCGCGGCCTCAGCGGTTTGAAACTGCATCTGGGTTCGGCCATTTGCCAAGCCTTGCAGCGCCAGGCAGGCCAGCAGAATCGATGTGGTCAGCGCCGATAAGGCAAAGCCTTGCAAGACCAGCGCTGCCACAACGCCCGACCCGGCCGGAACAAGGAACCCAAGCAAGGCGATGGGGGCGGCAGATAAGGTCAAAGCGATGCCGGCGGTGACTGCAAGACACAAAAGCGCCAGCCCCACCAGCGCCTCTTGCGTTAGCCCTGACGCCAAGAGGGCGGGCCCGAACAAAAGCGGCAGGGCAGCCCAGACAACCCCGTTGAACAGCGCAACGCGCGCCTCTCGGTGTAAAAGGCGTCGGGTGCCATGCCGGCTCTTCTGCGCCAAAAAGACAAGCCCCAGCGACCACCATAGCCCCGACAGGGTGGCCAGGGCGACCCAGCCCAGAAGTGCGCTGGGCCGGGGCCCCGGTCTAAAATATGTGATTGCCCCAATCGCTGAAAGAATCAGCGCCAGCCGGGTAATCGCGGTTCGACGCAAGGCTGAAAGTTGGGCGGCACGCACTTTCGGCCAATAGCTGCCGGGCCCTGCCAAATGGCTGAACAAGGCAAGCCATCGGATGGGCGGGCTTTTATGAAAACGGTCGGATTTGCGCTGCACCTAGGCCGTCTAGGCCCAAAAGGGTTAGCAATTGGTAACCGACCGCCGCCAGACCCCGGCAAAAAAGATTATGCCGCAAGGTCGTAAGGCTGGATGTCTCCCGACAGGTAAAGGCTGCGGGCCTTGGCGCGGCTCAACTTGCCAGAACTGGTGCGCGGCAACGAGCGCGGTGGCACCAATTCCACCACACAGTTCATGCCGGTAATCGCGCGGACTTTTTCCCGGATGGCGTCGCGTAATTTGGTCCGTTCGTCGCTGTCAATCGTGCGACAATGCACAAGGACGGCGGGCGCCTCCTCCCCATTGGGCGTGGTGACGGAAAAAGCCGCGATGTCGCCTTGTTTAAAGCCCGGCAATTGCTCCACCGCCCATTCAATGTCTTGCGGCCAGTGGTTTTTGCCGTTGATGATAATCATGTCTTTGGCGCGGCCGACGACATACAAATAGCCATCCGACAAATAGCCCATGTCGCCCGTGTTCAGCCACCCGTTCTGCAAACAAGCCGCTGTCGCTTCCGGGTCCCGATAATAGCTGTGCATCAGCGATGGACCGGCGGTCCAGACCTGCCCGATTTGCCGTTCCGACAGGGGCTGGCCATCGTCGCCACGGATCTCAACCTGCATATCCCGGCATGGCTTGCCGCAATTCACAATCGCGCGATAGCGTTGGGGCCGGTCGCCGGGCCACTCTTCACCCGACAATTCCGATTCCTCAACCAACTCCACCCGAATGCCTTCGCCCGGCGGCATGATGGTGACCGCCAGGGTCGCCTCGGCAAGGCCATAGCTCGGCAGAAATGCCGTCGCCTTGAAACCAGCTGGATGAAAGGCATCAACAAATGCCTGCATCACGTCAGGGCGGATCATATCCGCCCCATTGCCCGCCAACCGCCAGCCCGACAGGTCGAAGCGTTCCGATACCTGCGTCTGGCTGGAAATGCGGCGGGCGCAAATGTCATAGCCGAAGGTGGGCGAATAGCTGATCGAGGTTGCCCCAGCTTTGGTATTACGGCTGACAAGGTCCAGCCAAGCCAAGGGCCGTCGCGCAAAGTCTTCAGTTTTCAGGTAGTCAGCGGAAACCTGATTGGCGACCAGCGACAGGAAACAGCCAACCAGCCCCATGTCATGATACCAAGGCAACCATGACACGCAGCGATCCGTTTCAGTCAATTCCATGCCGTGGCTGTGCGCTGCCAGATTGTTGAGCAGCGCGTGGTGGGTTACGGCCACGCCATGCGGAAAGCGGGTCGATCCGCTGGAATATTGCAGATAGGCAATATCGTCCGTCTTGGCTTGGGGCAGCGGGACGGCCACTGCCGGGCGCGCGCCAAAATCTTCCCAACTGATCGGCTCTGCACCCACAGCGTGCGCCGCATCTGGGGCCATATTTTCAAGGCTGGCCGGATAGATCAAGAATTTGGGTTCGGCACTGCGCATCTGGACTGCAAGCTGGTCAACATAGCTGTCACGCCCCCCAAAAGAGGTTGGCAGCGGCAGCGGGACTGGCCACGCGCCCGCATAAACCGTCCCGAAGAACAAAGATGCAAATTCCGGCGTGGTTTCGGCAATCAAGGCGATCCGGTCGCCGGGCTGAATCCCCGCCGCAATCAGCCGATAGGCCATATCCAGCGCATCGGCGCGCAATTCTGAAAAGGGGTAAGCCCGGGCCAAGGCCCCGCGCGGGTCATGAAAGTTCAAGCCCCTTTGGCCTTGTGCTGCATAGTCGAGCGCGTCGCCCAACGTCAGAAAATCTGAAAAGCGGCGCGGCAGATTATCCCGCGTTGCCGTGGCGACAAGCGCCGGGGCGGGCCGGTCAAGGCGATCCTGCACGGTGCATCCCCCACAAAAATGCGTCATGTGACGCGCGTTAAACCCAATTGGCAGGCCGATTTCTGATACGACTTCGCCATCGAAGCCTTCCATTCTTCGCGGACTATGGCACAAATTGGGCCGGGGCAACCAGATGAAACGACTCAATCCACCAAAGCCGCTTCACAGCGCGGACCTCCGGCAGTTGGCGTTGGCCTATGTTGGCCGTTACGCGACCAGCGAGGCGAAGCTGGCCGCTTATCTGGCGCGCAAGGTTCGGGACCGCGGCTGGGCAGAGGCCGGCTCGGCCGGCGACGCCATCAGCGCACTGGTCAACAGCTTGGCGCAGCATCGCTATGTCGACGATCAAGCCTATGCCGATATGAAGGCAAACAGCCTTGCCCGGCGTGGCTATGGCCCGCGCCGGATCCGGCTGGCCCTAGGGGCGGCGGGCATCGCGCCGGAAACCGCCGCACAGGCGCTGGAGGACACAGGGTCAGATGCCGATGCGCTTGCGCTGGCTTATGCCCGCAGGCGACGACTTGGCCCCTTTTCCACCCAGCCCGAAGACCCCCGCCAAAAGGCGCGGGCCACCGCCGCCTTGCTGCGGGCAGGCCATGATTATGAAACGGTCCGCCGCGTCCTTGATTTGGAGCAGGATTTTGTTCACAATAGTTTAGGTCGATTAGACATCTGAGTGATGTGAATCATCTGCAAAGATCAGTCGTCAGACGCGACCGGGGCAAGGAAGTCTATTTTCAGAGTATGGGGCGGCGTGATGAGTAGAGTGATGATGTCCATCTGTGCAGGCCCGATCCGTCGATGACTGACACAGCTGCATCATCTGATCAGGCAGGTGCGCCCGCCGCCAAGCCGATTGATGGCTATATCAAATGGTTTGATGCCACGCGCGGCTTTGGGTTCATGGTTCCCGACGATGGCGACATTGGCGATGTCTTGGTGCATTTCAGTGTCTTGCGCGAACATGGTCGCCGCACCTTGCCAGAAGGCACGCGCATCAGCTGCGAGGTCGAGCTGGGCGGGCGCGGGCTGCAGGCAGTGCGGATGATCAGCTTTGATCTGTCCACAGCCGTTGCTCCAGAGGCAGAGCAGCACGCCCTTCCCAAGCGGACCCGCGAATTGCCCCCGGAACAGATTGAGGCGGCCGGCCCCTTTGAGGCTGTGACCGTCAAATGGTTTAACCGACCCAAGGGATATGGCTTTTTGTTGCGGTCGGAAGACGGCGCAGATGTTTTTGTTCACATGGAAACATTGCGTCGCGCAGGCATTGGAGAACTTGCCCCTGAGGATCCGCTTGAGGCGCGGCTGGTCAACAGCGATCGCGGCTATCTGGCGATAGAGGTCCGCAGCAAGTGAGGCGATTGCAGCTTTTGGCAGCCTTTGTGCTGCTGACGCCATTGGCATGTCAGGCCAAAAAGCCGGCCGTTCAATCCCCGGCCGGGATGCAGGTCGTGCTGCTGACGATCGCCACCGCCAAAGGCCAGGTCCACACATTTCAGGTGGAGGTCGCCGCCACCGACGCGCAGCAAGAACGCGGGTTGATGTTTCGCAGTGCACTGGCGCCAGATGCCGGGATGATCTTTCCCATGCAGCCGCCGCGCTTTGCATCTTTCTGGATGAAGAACACGCTGATCCCGCTTGATATGGTGTTTATTCGGCCCGATGGGCGAATCGCGCGGATCGCTGCACGGACCGAGCCCTTTTCGCTGATGCCTGTCGATTCGGGAGAGCCTGTCTCTGCCGTTCTGGAAATTGCCGGTGGCCGCGCGGCTGAATTGGGGCTCGCCAAAGGCGACCATGTCCGCTGGACCCCTTAGAAGCGGCGTTGCATCGCGGGGCTGAAA